>DUUZ01000262.1 GCA_012841255.1 Clostridiaceae bacterium | reverse complement strand
GAATCTGCCAGGGCTTCCAGCTCGGCGTCCAGCGCCTTTTTGCTCCGGTCCGTCTCCTCTTGCGCAAGCCGGAGCCGGCCTTCTTCCCCCGCAAGATCGCGGATCTCTTCTTGCACGGCCAAAAGAGAGCGGGACAGTTCTTCAAAGCGGCTGGCTTGGCTTCTGGCTTTGGTCAGGGACTGGATCTCCCCGGGGAGCCCCTCCCGCAGGCTCCGATCTTCCTCTGTCAATAGGAGGGCCTTTCGGGCGGCATCTGCTTTTTCCCCGGCCTCCAGGAGTTCATTCTCGGCATTTGTCCTTCTTTGGCCAAGTTCCGCCCGCCTTCCCCGGGTTCTCTCCCTCTCCCGGTAAAGCGGTTCCGCCTTCTGCCTTGCCCGTTCGTCAGCCTGAAGCCGGGCTCCCCGGGCAAGATAGTCCTCTTTTGACGCCTCCAGCTTTTTTTCTTCCCCCCGGGCGGCTTCGAGCTTGTCCAGAAGTCCGTTATCTGTTTTTGCCTGTTCAAGTTGCAGGAGCAGCTCCTCATCCCTGCGGCGGAGCTCTTCCAAGGCCCGGGCGCTTTCTTCCTGCCGGCCCTGGAGCCTCTTGGCTTCCTCCTCCAGCCGGGGAAGCAGGGCTTCCGCCCCCCAGAAATTTTTCTCTTCCAAAATCCGGTCCCTCAAAGCTCCGAGATCCCCTGCATCATCGGGGATGGAAAGCCGCTCCAGATCGTGGAAGAGACGGTCAGCCAGCCGCTGTTTTTTGCTTCTGGCCTCGGAATACCGGCGGAGAAATGCATTTTGCATGGCTTCGAAACGGGAGGTGTTGAAGAGCTTGCGGTAAATGGCCGACCGTTCCAGACTGCTGGCTTCGATCAGGTCAAAGAAGGTGCCCTGGGCAATCATGACCACCTGCCTGAACTGGTCCTTGTCCAGGCCGATCAGCTGGGCAATCTCAAGGTCTGCCTCCCTTTTCGAGGAGATGACCCGGCCGTCGGGCAGAGTCAGTTCCGCTGCCGGCACCTGTTCGGTCATGCCGCTTCCCCGGCGGCTGGGCCGAAGATAGCGGGGCGACCGCCGGACCTTGTAGGAACGGCCGCCCAAACGGAAGTCCAGTTCGACGAAGGTTTCCGTTTCAGGCCCGGAAAAATCCGACCGCAGCGACTGATTGCCCCGGGAGGCCCCGCTTGTATCGTCGTAAAGGGCATACATGATGGCATCGAAAACCATGGTCTTGCCCGACCCGGTTTCCCCGGTTATGAGGAAAAGGCCCCTCTGGTCCTCTTCAAAATCGATGACTTCCGTCCCCGCGTAAGGGCCGAAGGCGCTCATGGTCAGTTTGACATGCCTCATACTCCCGCCCCTTCCGTCTCGCGCGCGACCTCACCGACCACCTGGCTCTGGCGGCCGGTCAGGGGCCGGCCCGTCTGCTCCAGGAAAAAGCCGGAAAAGAGTTCCGCCGGCTCCATGACCGACAGGTCTTCTCCCATGATCAGGGTATCCTGTTCCCAGCTGTCAGACTCCCCCCGTGAAAACAAAAGTCTCATGATGTTGGGGTAAACCGACCGGAGCCGGTTCATGGGATCGGCCACGGCGCCCTCATCTGTCAGGGTGATCTCCAGGTAATCCAGCCGTGCCGGATCCTCTTTATTCTCCATGTTCCGGCCTTCAGCCAGAAGTTCCGCCATCTCCCCCCGGATTCTGCGCATGGCATGGAGGGCGGGCAGGGGCAGCTGACGGACCCGGGCCGGTCCGCCGGCAAGGTCGACCAGGAGCGCCCCCTTGGTGTGATGGGCCTCCGAAAAGGAATAGGGAAGTGGGGAGCCGGAGTAATAGACCGGCCCCTCCCCGATCCTCTGAAAACCGTGAAGATGGCCCAGGGCCACATAGTCAAAGCCTGAAAAGATCGATTCATCCACCTCATCGACGGTGCCCACCTGCAAAAGTTCCGACTCCGACCGCAAGGGACTCCTGCCGCCTGCCGTGACAAACTGATGGGCGAGCAGGACATGGCGGCCGGGGCCCTTTTCGATGGAGGAAAGAACGGTTTCGACCGCATCCGACACCGACTGGATGGAAGCCTCGGGGAAGAACCTCCGGACATCAGAGGGCCGGATGAAGGGCAAAAGATGAAAGGTCACGGGTCCTTCTTCGTCCTCCAGAGGGACCGCCTCAACTTGGCCCTCATAGACGCCGGCTATGTGAATCTTGTGGCTTTTCATGAAAGAGCCGCCGAAGGACAGCCGTTCCCCCGAGTCGTGATTGCCGGCCACCATGAGGACGGTGATCCCCGCTTCCGACAGGTCCAGAAGAAAGGATTCAAGCAGCAGAATGGCTTCCACGGCCGGGACGCTCTTGTCGTAGATGTCTCCTGCCAGGATCAGGGCTTGCGCCCCTTCGCGCAGGCAAAGATCAAGGATTGCGGCAAGCACCGCCTCCTGGTCCCGGATCAGGGAGAATTCATACACCCTTTTTCCCAGGTGCAGGTCCGCCGTATGGATAAAACGCATGGTCAGGCCTCCAGAAATTCCAAGAGCCGGGGCAGTTCGCGGATGGCCTGGTCATGGCCCGCCAGATACTGACTGAGCAGCTTCTCCCGGTCCCGGTCCATCATGGTCAGATCGATCTCCTCCGGATAAAAGACAAAGGCCCGGCCTTCCTGCTCCAGCAGGCTGATCCGGTCCAGAACCGCGTTGTAGCGCAGGTGGCGGGTGGTCAGGGCTTCTTTCTCAATGGGATGCCGGTCCAGGAAACGGTCCATGAGCCGGAACTGAGGGATGGGATCCAGCCGGAAGCCCCGCTCCCGGGTCAGAACGAAAACAAAGCGGCGATAGCCATCCCGCTCGGCAGCGGCCAGGGGGATGCCCGAATCCAGGCCCCCGTCCACATAGATCTCCCCGTCAATCTCTGTTTCGGGCATCAGGTAGGGCACGGTGGAAGAAGCGCGGACCCGGATGATCAGGTCATCGATATCGGTGTAATCCTTCTTTTTCCAATAGACCATCTCGCCCTTGTAGCGCAGGAAGGAGCCGATGACACATTCGGCCTCATTTCTTTGAAAACTCTCAAAGTCGAAGGGCAGAAATCCATCCTCCCGGGGCATCTTTGAGTAGATGTTGTCTGCATTGAAAAAACCCTCGCCCTTGATCCAAGAGGAGACATCGCCAAAACCGGGATCCAGGACAATGTCCGTGAAAGATCGCCGGGCTCTGACCCGGTCCCGGGACAGGTAGTTGACCGCATGGGTGGCCCCGGCAGAAATCCCGGCAGCATAGTTCAGGTAGATGCCATGCTCCAGAAGCATGCTGACAAAACCGGCCGTATAGCAGGCCCGCATCCCGCCGCCTTCAAAGATCAGGGCGGTATCGTAATTGATGCTCTTCAAAACATTGTCCATGTTCTCCCCCTGGCTGCAAAAATTCCTCTTGATAGCCGCAGTAATTATCATCACAGAGCCTTCTATTTGGATTATTTCGAGTTTATCACAAGGCCTGCCGGGGACCGCCCCCCGGCAGGCCGGCAAAGAGCGCTCTCCGCCCATTCCTGCCTCCGGAAAAGATGGGCCGCCTGTGTTAAAATACAGACGATTGCCGAGGGTCCCGGTTTCTTTTTTGTGCTGAGAATTAGGGAACCCGGGCAAGATGTCTGGAATCGGGAGTGAGTGAATGAGACGAAAAAACTACTGCGGACTGTTCTCCGAGCAGGATGTCGGAAGCCCGGCTGTCGCATCGGGCTGGGTCGAGACCAAACGGGACATGGGGGGCGTGATCTTTATCGATCTCACCGACCGGGAAGGCCGGCTCCAGGCTGTCTTCAATCCGGAATATACCAGCCCGGAGGCTTTTGCCCTGGCCGAGAGCGTGCGGAACCAGTCGGTCATGGAGCTTTCCGGGATTCTTCACCTGCGGGATCCTGAAACCGCCAATCCCAAAATCCGGACGGGGACCGTGGAACTGCGGGTCACCGAGGCCGAGCTCCTCTCCCCTGCGGCCTCCCTCCCCTTCGATCCGGCCGACGCCGACCGGGTCCGCGAGGACCTGCGGCTGCAATACCGTTTCCTGGACCTTCGCAGGCCCCGCCTGCGGGATAATATCCGCTTCCGTCACCGGGTCACCCGCTCCATCCGGGACTTCATGGATGGCCAGGGCTTCGTCGATATTGAGACCCCCATCCTGACCAAGAGTACGCCGGAAGGGGCCCGGGATTACCTGGTTCCCAGCCGGGTCCACCAGGGGTCCTTCTATGCCCTGCCCCAGTCCCCCCAAATTTTCAAGCAGCTCCTCATGGTCTCGGGTTTTGACCGTTACTACCAGATTGCCCGCTGCTTCCGGGATGAGGACCTGCGGGCCGACCGCCAGCCGGAATTCACCCAGCTGGACCTGGAGATGTCCTTCGTTGAAAAAGAAGATGTCTTAAGACTCCTGGAAGAACTTTTCAAGTCCGTCCTGCTGGATGTCCGCGGCCTGGACTTCCCCCATCCCTTCCCCCGCTTCACCTGGGAGGAGGCCATGGATACGTATGGCAGCGACAAACCTGACCTCCGCTTCGGCCTCCCCGTCATCGACGTGACCGAACTTGCAGGAAAGAGCGGTTTTTCAGTCTTTGACAAGACAGCGTCAAACGGAGGCGTTATCCGGACCATCACCGTCCCGGACCAGGCGGACTTTACCAGGGCCCAGATTGAAAACCTGACGGAATTTGCCGTGGATCAGGGAGCGGCCGGCATGGCCTGGATCGCCTGGCGGCCCTCGGGTGAGATCTATTCCATCCTGACGAAATTCATTGCTGAAGACCGGATGAAGGCCATCCTTGAACGGGCCGGTGCCAAGCCGGGCGACTTTGTCCTCTTTTCCGCCGACCGGCTGGAAACCGTCCGCAAGGTTACCGGTGCGCTGCGCCTGAAACTGGCGGAAATTCTGGAACTCCAGGATCCCGGCCATTTTGCGTTCGCTATCGTCACCGACTTCCCCATGTTTGAATACTCCGAGGATGAGGACCGCTACGTGGCCCAGCATCACCCCTTTACCATGCCCTACAAAGAGGATCTGCCGCTTCTGCTTTCGGACCCTGCGCGGGTCCGCTCCGAGGCCTATGATTTCGTTTTGAACGGAGTCGAACTGGGATCCGGCAGCATCCGGATCCATGACAGTGAGATCCAGACCCGGGTCTTCCAGGCCCTGGGTTTTTCAAAGGAAGAAATCGAGGAGCGTTTCGGCTTCATGCTGAACGCCTTCCGTTACGGCGCCCCGCCCCATGGCGGCTTCGCCTTCGGCCTGGACCGCCTGGTCATGATCCTGGCAGGCGAACAGTCCTTGCGGGACATCATCGCCTTCCCCAAGGTCCGGGATGCGTCCGACCCCATGACCCAGGCGCCTTCAACCGTTGATCAGCAGCAGCTGGATGACCTGGGTATCCGGCTTGCCGAGTCTGTTCTCCGGGACCAGGATACGTCACAGGCAGCCCAGGCCGGCCGAACTGTGAAGGTAGACATCGGGAAACTGGAAGAACAGGCACGGCTCCGGCTCTCACCCCAGGAGGAGGCCCTGGCCCGGGAACAGCTGCTGGAGCTGATCGCCCTGGCCGATGCCCTCCATGCCGTTGATACCGGGGACAGCCCCCCGACCTATACGCCTTCACAAGCGCACAACATCCACTTGACCGAGCGGGATGACCGCCCGCTCACAAACGAGGAAGCCCTGCAAAATGCAGCTTCTGTCTCAGACGGATTTTTCCTTGTGCCGCCGGTCGTTGAATGAGGGGGATCGCCATGGACTATCAAAAAATGCAATTGACAGAAATAGCCGACGGCCTGAAAAGAAAAGAATTCTCAAGCCGGGAGCTGACCCAGGCCGTCCTTTCAAAAATCCGGGACAAGGAGCCCCAGGTGGGTGCCTACGTCACGCTGACGGAGGAGCTGGCCCTGGAACAGGCTGACCGTGTGGACGGCCTCTTTTCGGAAGGCAGAACCCTGCCGCCCCTGGCCGGCATCCCGGGAGCCCTGAAAGACAACATCGCCACCCGGGGGATCCGGACCACCAATGCGTCCCGGATGATGGAGAACTTCGTCCCCCCTTATGATGCCTTCGTCTGGCGGCTGCTCCGCCAGCAGGAGATGGTCCTCATGGGCAAACTCAACATGGACGAATTTGCCATGGGCCACTCAACAGAGACCTCGGCCTTTCACCTGACCCGCAATCCCTACGACCTGACCCGGGTTCCGGGAGGCAGTTCCGGAGGTTCCGCGGCGGCCGTTGCGGCAGGGGAAGCCCTGTTCACGCTGGGAACAGATACCGGGGGATCCATCCGGCAGCCGGCCTCCCTTTGCGGAGTTGTCGGCATGCGGCCGACCTACGGCCTGGTTTCAAGGCGGGGCGTCACCTCCTTTTCATCCTCACTCGACCAGGTGGGCCCCCTGACCCGCAGTGTCCGGGACAATGCACTGGTCCTCGACGCCATCTCCGTCCGGGACCGCAAGGATGTCCACAGTGTCGGCGGCCAGGAATCTTACCTGGCAGCGGCCGGGCAGGATTTCGGCCGGCCTGTGATCGGCTGGCCCGAGTCCTATTTCCAGTCGGGGGATCTCAACCCCCAGGTCCGGGAATATCTGGAAAAAGCCCTGCACTTCTATGAATCCATCGGGGCCCGGATCGTTCCGGTCGACCTTAAAACCCTGGACGCTTCTCTTTCTGTTTACTACATCATCTCCAGCGCTGAAGGCTTCTCCGCCATGAACCGCTACGACGGCGTTCACTACGGCTACCGGGACCCGGAGGCCGAAAACCTGGAGGAGGTCTATACCGGCTCGCGGTCCAAGGGCCTGGGCCGGGAAGTCAAACAGCGGATCCTCCTTGGCAGTTTCGCCCTTTCGGAGGAGCACTACCGGGACTATTACCTGAAAGCGGCCCGGGTCCGCACGCTTATCATTGAAGAATACAAAGAGGTCTTCGGCACAATCGATGCCCTCCTGACCCCTGTGACGGCAACCCCCGCCTGGCCTCTGGGCACCCTGCCCCAGGAGGCAGGCGGCGGCAAGTACAGTAACGACCGCTTCACCCTGCCACCCTCACTGACCGGCCTGCCGGCCCTGGCCCTGCCCCTGGGCCTTTCATCCGACGGACTTCCGGTCGGCATGCAGCTTTCCGGAGACCGCTTCTCCGAGGGCCTCCTTTACCGGCTGGCCGCTGCCTATGAAGACGCCCACGGCCTGCTGCCCGCCCCCCAGGAGGTGAACGCATGAGCATCAAGGATTATGAAAGTGTCATCGGACTTGAGGTCCATGTTGAACTGAAGACAGAGCATAAACTCTTCTGCGAATGCCTGACGGCCTTCGGGGCACCGCCCAACACCCAGGTCTGTCCCGTCTGCCTGGCCATGCCCGGCACCCTGCCGGCCCTGAACCGGCAAGTGGTCGAATTTGCAGTCAAGGCGGGACTGGCGGCTCATTGCGCCATCGAACCCTGGTCGCGTTTCGACCGGAAGAATTACTTCTATCCGGACCTGCCCAAGGCCTACCAGATTACACAGAACTTCTTCCCCATCTGCACAGGCGGCTATATCGATGTCCCTTCGGAAGACGGGAGCAAAAGGATCCGGATCAACCGGATCCATATCGAGGAAGATGCCGGCAAGCTGGTTCATCTGGGTGCCGAAGGCAGCCTGGTGGACTGCAACCGCTGCGGTGTCCCCCTGATCGAAATCGTCTCCGAACCGGATATCCGGACAGGCGAGGAAGCCGTGGCCTATCTGCGCAAGCTCCGGGCCATAGCCCGTTACACGGGGATATCTGACGGGAAAATGAATGAAGGATCGCTCCGCTGTGACGTCAACCTCTCCCTTCGCAAGAAGGGTGAGGAGACCCTGGGAACCCGGGTTGAACTCAAGAACATCAACTCTTTCAGCTTCGTGGCCAAGGCCATTGAAAGCGAATTCAAGCGGCAGGCCGCCATCCTGGATGAGGGGGGGACCATTATCCAGGAGACCCGGCGTTTCGATGAGAGCACCGGCCAGACCTACTCCATGCGTGAAAAGGCGGAAGCCGCGGACTACCGCTACTTCCCCGATACCGACCTGGTGCCGGTGGAAATCAGCCAGGCTGAAATCGACCGGATCCGGGCCTCCATCCCCCGGCTGGCCGACGAAAGAAAAGCCGGCTACATGGAGCAATACGGACTGACGGACTATGAGGCTGAACGGTTGACGGCCGACAAGGAACTGTCCGATTTCTTTGAGCGGGCAGTAGCGGAAAGCTCCGAACCCAAGACCCTGGTCAACCTGATCCTGGCCGACGTGGCCCCTCTTTACACCGAGGATATCTCCGAGGATCTCCTGAATCCGAAAAGCCTGGGACAGCTGGCCGACCTGCTGGCCGCGGGCGGGATCAACAGCAATACCGGCCGCCGGGTTCTGAAGGCCCTCCTGGAAGAAGATCTGGATCCTGCAGCCTATATCGAGAAGCATGACCTGGGCCAGATCAACGACCCGGAAAAACTAGAAGGCGCAGTCCGGACGGCCCTGGCCGAAAATGAACGGGCGGTCCGGGATTATCTGGGCGGAAAAGAGAGCGCCATGCGCTCTCTCATCGGCCGTGTCATGAAGGAAACAGGGGGCCGTGCCAATCCGGTCCTGGCCGAGGACATGATCCGCAAGGCCCTTGAGAATCAGTAGGTCAGCCGGTCCATAATATCCCCGTCAAAGGACCGGATCAGGGCCGCTGCCAGGGCCACGGCCTGCTCCACATCAGAGAGCTTGGCCCAGCCGTAGTGCGTATGAATATAACGGACAGGAATACCGATCACGATGGTCGGTAT
>DUUZ01000029.1 GCA_012841255.1 Clostridiaceae bacterium | reverse complement strand
GGCGGATCCCCGCCACCAGGCTTTGCACCAGCTCCTTGGGATCCTCCATGGAGAAGAGGTGGTCAAAGACCCGCTGCCGGGTCGCCTGGAAGACCCGGGCTTCCTCCAGAAAGCGCTCAAGGAAGGTCCGGCGGTCATCGAGATCAGCGAGGAGATTGGCCAGAAGATCGGTGACATAGAGCACCTCGACCCCGGCCTCGCGCAGGACATCGGTGAAGAAATCGTGTTCCCGGGCAGCTGCCACGTGATCCGGGATATCGTCGAAGAGCAGGCTCTTCATATTGGGCGGCGTCAGATTATCCAGCTCCACACCGGGCCGGTGAACGGCGACCCGCCGAAGCCGGCCGATCTCCGAATAGACATTGAGTCCGTTAGATGCAGTCATACATTTCCTCCTGCCAAAAATGGACGGGAGGGGGATCATAAGGAAAACAGGCTTTTGTCACTTCCCCCTCAGACAAAAGGCCTTGTAAAGTACACTCATTCAATCATGAACGGGCTCTTTTCGCAAGATTCCAGCTGCATAAAGCGCTCCCGTGACATCTCGTAGACCGCCATGTCCAGCCAGCGGCCCCTCTGGTCCATGAAATCCCTTTCCCGGATACCCGTAAGCCGGGCCCCGATTTTTTTCTCGTAGACATGACGGGCCCTTTTGTTGCCGACAGGGGTATCCCAGATGATCCGGTCGACCGGGAAGTTTTCATTGGTTTTTGGGTCGCTGAAAATAAAGTGAAAGAGCAGGCGGATGATGCGGCTGCCATAACCCTTGTTCCGGAGGCTGGGGTCGGCAATAACCCAGGCGGGCCAGGCGGTGCCGTCTCCCCTCAAGCGGTAGGAAAGCTCTCCGGCAGGCCTGCCGTCAATTTCAATCATGCAAAGGTGATCGGGCTTCCCCTGCCAGCTGCAGATGACCTCCCGGCTTTCAGAAAGCGACTCTCCAAGCCCGTCAGGGTAGCCGGCATAGGCCATAATCCGGCCGTCATTCCACCAGCGGTTGAGCGTGGGCGCATCCTCTGGGACGGCGCTCCTGATGACAATATCGCCTTCCTGGATCCGCATGGGTGAACTTACAGGTCAAGACGCCTTTCTTCCGCCTGGCGGCGGCGTTTCTCGACCTCCTGGGCCACGATCATATCCTTGACCTTCATCAGCCGCGTCAGGTTGCCCCGCTCATTCTCATCCATCTTCATGGTAATGGAGCGGATGGTCTCCTCAAGCGAAGGGATCATGACATATTCGAGCGAGTTGACCCGGCGCCGGGTCCGCTCAATTTCAGCCGCCATCAGGTGGGACTTGTGTTCCAGGGTGGCCAGTTTCATCAACGAGGGCAGGGCCTCATAGAGGGTGTCGACAGCTTCGTCCAGTTCCCCGCCGACAGCGGTCAGCCCGTAGGGCAGCTGGACCATGGCTCCGTCCTGCTGGGCCACGGGAACGGAGATGACGGGGGTCTTGACACTCATGGTGTTCTCCCGCCCAACTTCCGCCAGGAGGGGTTCACCTTCGGCCAGGAGGGCGTTTTCCACCGCCTGGTCCCCGTTTACAGCGCGGGCGATCAGCATCTCCTTGTGGGAGCGGCCGATCCGTTCCTCAACTACAATACGGAGTTCATCCACGTCCAGGACCAAAGCAAGGAACTGGCGCATGAGTTCATCGCGCTTGTCCTTGAGCAGCTTGTGGCCCCGGCGCGCGACACGGAGCTGTTCTTTTAGGCGGAGCAGCTCCATCCGGTTGGGGTTGACGCGCATGACAGCCATTATTTTTCAGCCTCCGCTTCCGGGGTCAGATAGTATTCGTCAATATACTCCTGCCGGACCCGCTTCAGTTCGTTGGCCGGCAGCATGGACAGCAGTTCCCAGCCGATGGACAGGGTTTCCTCGATGGTCCGGTTGGTCTCAAAGCCCTGGGAGATATAGCGGTTCTCGAAAGCGACCGAGAAATCTGCATAGATCAGATCCAGTTCGCTCAGGGCTTCCTCGCCCAGGATGATCTGCAGGTCCCGGGCATCCTTGCCCCGGGAATAGGCCGCAAAGAGCTGGTTCATGGTATCGGCATGGTCGGCCCGGGTCTTGCCCTTGCCGATTCCTTTGTCTTTCAGACGCGAAAGCGAGGGCAGGACGTCGATGGGCGGGGTCAGGCCCCGGCGGTAGAGGTCCCGGGACAGAATGACCTGCCCCTCGGTGATGTAGCCCGTAAGGTCGGGGATGGGATGGGTCTTGTCGTCATCCGGCATGGTCAGTATGGGGACGAAGGTAATGGACCCCTTCTTGTCCTTGATCCGGCCGGCCCGCTCGTAGATGCTGGCCAGGTCGGTGTAAAGATAGCCCGGATAGCCCCGGCGGCCGGGAACTTCCTTGCGGGCAGCCGAGACCTCCCGCAGGGCTTCGGCGTAATAGGTAATATCCGTCATCAGGACCAGGACGTGCATGTCCAGATCAAAGGCCAGGTATTCAGCAGCCGTCAGTGCCATCCGGGGGGTGGCAATCCGCTCGATGGCCGGGTCGTTGGCCAGGTTGATGAACATGACCGTCCGGTCGATGGCACCGGTCCGCCGGAAATCCCCGATGAAGAAGTCCGCTTCCTCAAAGGTGATGCCCATGGCCGCAAAGACCACGGCAAATTCCTCTTCGCTGTTCAGGACCTCAGCCTGGCGGGCGATCTGGGCCGCCAGCCGGGCATGCGGCAGGCCGGACCCGGAGAAGATGGGCAGCTTCTGGCCCCGGACCAGGGTGTTGAGGCCGTCGATGGCCGACACTCCGGTCTGGATGAATTCGTTGGGGTAGTCCCGGGCGGCCGGGTTGATGGGCGTGCCGTTGATGTCCCGGGTGGCCTGGGGGATGATGTCGTAGCCGCCGTCCTTAGGCCTGCCCATGCCGTCAAAGATCCGGCCCAAGAGGTCGGGGGAAACGGCCAGTTCCAGGCCCCGTCCCAGGAAACGGACCGTGCTCTTCTCGATGTTGAGGCCGATGGAGCTCTCAAAGAGCTGGACCAGGGCGTCCGATCCCTCAATCTCCAGAACCCTGCAGTGACGGATCTGGCCGTCCTCCAGCTCGATTTCGCCCAATTCGTCGAATTTGACGTTTTCGACGCCCCGGACCAGCATCAAAGGACCGGTGACTTCTTCAATCGTGCGGTATTCTCTTGCCATGGTAATCTCCGTTCCTAGTTGGTCAGTCCGCCCATTTCCTCGAGCAGACGTTCTTTTCTCAGTTCAAACCAGCGGTCGACTTCCTGCTCCGACACGTATTTGAAACGAGCGATGGAGTCGCGGATGGGCAGCTTCAGGATTTCATCGAAATCCGCCGACCGGGAAAGTGCCTTCTGGGCCTCGTAGTAGAACATCATGACAAGGGACAGCATCTTGTACTGCTTATTCATGGATGTATAGGTGTCCACCGGGTCAAAGGAGTTCTGGTGTAAAAAGTCCTCGCGCAGCGACCGGGCCGATTCCAGCTTCAGCCGGTCACCGTCGGACAGGGCGTCCTGGCCGATCAGGCGGACGATCTCCTCGAGCTCCGACTCTTCCTGGAGCAGGGTCATGGCATCCAGGCGCAGGCGACTGAAATCCGGGGCGACGTGATCGTCGATCCAGGCGTCGATCTTGGTCTGGTAAAGCGAATAGCTGGTCAGCCAGTTGATGGCTGGGAAGTGACGGCGGTAGGCCAGGTTGGAGTCCAGGCTCCAGAAGACCTGGACAATCCGCAGCGTCGACTGGGCCACGGGGTCAGACAGGTCGCCGCCGGGCGGCGAGACCGCGCCGATGGCCGTCAGGACACCGACCCGCTCCTCGTCTTCCGCGCTCAGGCATTTGACGATGCCGGCCCGCTCATAGAAGCTGGCCAGCCGGGAACCCAGGTAGGCGGGATAGCCTTCTTCACCCGGCATCTCCTCAAGGCGGCCGGACATCTCCCGCAGGGCCTCAGCCCAGCGCGAGGTGGAGTCGGCCATGAGCGACACGGAATAACCCATATCCCTGAAATATTCGGCGATGGTAATCCCTGTATAAATGGAGGCTTCCCGGGCCGCAACCGGCATATCCGAGGTATTGGCGATCAGGATGGTCCGCTTCATCAGGGGGTAGCCCGACTTGGGATCGCTCAATTCCGGGAACTCCATGAGGACGTCCGTCATCTCGTTGCCCCGCTCGCCGCAGCCGATGTAGACCACGACGTCCGCCTCGGCCCATTTGGCCAGCTGATGCTGGATGACGGTCTTGCCGCTGCCGAAGGGGCCGGGGACCGCAGCGGTCCCGCCCTGGGCTACGGGGAAGAAGGTGTCGATGGGACGCTGGCCCGTGATCAGGGGGGAGGTGGGGGAGATCTTTTCCTGGTAGGGCCGGCCGATCCGGACCGGCCAGCGCTGGATCAGGGTCAGTTCCGTCTTTTGCCCCCGCTCATCCTCCAGGACGCCGATGACATCCGTCACCTTGTAGCTGCCCGATGAGATGGAGGACAGAACACCGGATTTGCCCGGCGGGATCATGATGCGGTGCTCCATGATCTCGGTCTCCTGGACCAGGCCGATGACATCGCCTGCGACCACCTTGTCCCCGGCCGCTTTCACGGCCTGGAATTCCCAGACCTTGTCGCGGTTCAGGGCCGGTGCAAAAGCACCGCGCGTGATATGGTCGCCCTCGATCTCCACCAGCACGTCGAGCGGGCGCTGAATGCCGTCAAAGATCTCACCGATCAGGCCGGGTCCAAGCTCCACAGAAAGCGGAGTGCCGCGGGATACGACAGCTTCACCCGGTCCCAGTCCGGCGGTCTCCTCGTAGACCTGAATCGAGGCTTCGTCGCCGTGCATCTCGATGATTTCACCGATCAGTTTTTTGTCGGATACTTCGACCACGTCGAACATGTCGGCGTCGCGC
>DUUZ01000261.1 GCA_012841255.1 Clostridiaceae bacterium | reverse complement strand
GACGGTCAACACCACAAGCCCGATATGGTCGGCCCCGTATTCCCCGATCAGGGATTCCAGGCGGTCAATATCCATATTGCCCTTGAAAGGAAGGGCCTGGTCCATATCCTTGGCCAGCGGACTGACACAGTCGAGCGGCCGGCCGCCCGCAAGGATGACATGGGCCCGGGTCGTATCGAAAAAGAGATTGGAAATGGCGTATTTGCCCGGTGAAAGCAGGACGGGCATAAGGACTTTTTCCGCCGCCCGGCCCTGGTGGACCGGCTGGATATAGCCGTAGCCGAAAATATCTTTGCCTGCAGCCAGGAGCTTCTCATAGCTTCGAGCCCCCGCGTAAGACTCATCCCCCTCCATCATGCCCGCCCACTGGTAAACGCTCATGGCATTAGTCCCCGAATCGGTCAGAAGATCAATGAAGCAGTCTTCGCTTTTCAGGTTGAACACGTTGTATTTGGCGTCCTTGATCTTCTCCAGACGCTCTTCTTTCGAGAGCAGACGCATGGGTTCCACCATCTTGATCCGGAAAGGCTCCGGAATATACTTGACACTCATCCGATTGATCCTCCTTAAGGCATGTTTTTGGATTGCCTTTCCCAGTGTAACAGGAAGAAAGAAGAAGCGGAAATGAGTCAGACAGGAAGCTTGTTCCGGCTTTCAATGAAGGTGACATAGAAGACCGCCAGAAGCATGAGGCCGCTGCCCCATAACTCCTTGGCGCTCAGCCTCTCATGGAGGATCAGGGCACCCCCGATAACGGCAAAGACCGCTTCCAGTCCCAGGATCAGGGAGGCCACCGCCCCGTCGCTGTCCTTTTGCCCCACCAGCTGCAGGGTGTAGGCCACACCGCAGGAGAAGATCCCCGTGTAAAGCAGGCTGGGCAGGGCCGGGGCCACCAGGGCCAGGGGCCTTTGGTACTCGAAGATCAGGGCGGCCGGAATGGAAAGGAGGGAGGCGATGACAAACTGGGCCGCTGAAAGGGCCAGGGGATCCAGGTCGCCGGCCTTGCGGTCCACGGTGATGATGTGGAAGCTGAAGCCCACCGCCCCGATAAAGAGGAGAAAATCTGCCGGGGCCAGGGCTCCGCTTGCCGCATAGGTCATCAGATAAAGGCCCAGGAGCGAAGCCGCGACAGCCAGCCAGTGGTGGAAACTGACCTTCTTTCCGAAGAAAGAACTGATCAGGGGAACCAGGACAATGTAAAGACTGGTGATGAAACCCGCCTTGCCCGCCCCGGCCGTCTGCAGTGCCACCTGCTGCAGAGAGGAGGCGGCGAAAAGAATGAGGCCGATCCGGAGGCTGACCAGAAAGAACTTTCTGTCCAGCCGGGACTTTCTCCGGATGATCAGGGGGAGGAGGACCAGGACCCCGATGGCGTAGCGGATGGCATTGAAGGTGAAGGGCCCGATATGCTCCATACCGGCTGACTGGGCGACGAAGGAGGTCCCCCAGATGAAGGCCGCTAAAAACAATAAAAGGTTGGCCCGCCGGGTCTTCTTCATCTGGAGGTCTCCTCTGCCCAGGTCATTCCGGTCATATCCACCGGCAGCCGGAGCGCCCGCCAGCCCGGAGGCAGCCGGTCTCTCATTTCTTCTAGAGCTGAAGCGGCCTCTTCCTCCGATCCCACCATGAAACCGGCCAGGGAGGGGCCGGCTCCCGAAAGGGCAACAG
>DUUZ01000260.1 GCA_012841255.1 Clostridiaceae bacterium | reverse complement strand
CAGCTGAAGGAAGAGTACAGTCAGGACCATCTGATCCTGCACACAGATGAGCCTGCAAAGGTTCAGGATCTTCTCGACGCTTTGGGGCTGGCTTACCAGGTCAAAGACGACCGGGTCACATTGGTTTTGGAAGACACCCTGCAGGCCCTGCCCATACTTGAGCAATTGACAGGCAGGTTCAGGGGCTTTCAAGTGATCGAAGGCGACATGAACGACGCCTTCCTCAATATAACGGGAAGGGGGTTGAGGGAATGATCGCAATCGTCAAACGTAACCTGCTCATTTTCTTCCGGGACAAGGGGGCCGTCTTTTTCTCCCTGCTGGCAGTGTTCATCATCTTAGGTCTCTATATTCTCTTTCTGGGAGATATGATGACGGCCGGTCTCGGCCAACTGCCGGGCGCAAAATATCTCATGGATTCCTGGATCATGGGCGGACTTCTGGCTGTGACACCGATCACCGCTTCACTGGGAGCCTTGGGGACCATGATTAATGACAGGGGGAAAGGGATTTATAAGGATTTTGCTGTCTCACCTTTGAAAACAGGGAGACTTGTTGCCGGTTATCTCGGCAGCGGCTTCCTGGTCAGCCTGATTCTCTCGGTCCTCACCTTTCTTCTGGCGGCAGTCTATATCTTCGCAAGGAACAGCCACTTGCCCTCCCCTTTAATGGTGCTGAAGGTTTTGGGCATGATCGTCTTCACAACCCTGACATCCTGTGTCCCCATGCTCTATCTGGTCTCCTGGTTCAAAAGCATCAATGCCTTTGCCACGGCCAGTACGGTCATGGGCACGCTCATCGGTTTTCTGACGGGCATCTACATCCCGATCGGTTCCCTGCCCGGCCCGGTCCAGACCGTCATCAAGTTCTTTCCTCCCTCACATGGTGCTGTCATTTTCCGAAGGATCATGATGGAGGAGGCTGAAAAGCTGGCCTTCCAGGGTTTGCCTCCTGCCGTTCTTACAGATTTCAGGCTGGAGATGGGACTGGCCTTCGTGGCCCGGGGCCAGGTCCTGGGACTGGAGGTCAGCTTTCTTTATTTATCTGTTTTCACCCTGTTCCTTGCCTTTTTGACCCTTCTGCGTTTCCGGGGCAAGAGCATTTCCAGCCTTTAATGGCTTTGGAATACCTGAAATACCAAGCTCCTGACATAATGATTGTCGGCCGTGACAGTTGAAAAAGATCCGCCCCCTCCGGAGCGGATCTTCAATTCTGCCGGTAACGTCGATGATGGATACCACCTAGTTCTCTGTGGTATCCACATATCCAAAATATTGGTAACCCTTCTTGGCTGCGGCATCTCCTCCTGGATGGAAGCGGAAGGGTTTGCCAAGTTGCTCACAAGCCACGGCGCAGTGACACAGTGCGATCCCCATATCTACCCGGGTAAGCTTATAAACCAGTGACATGGGCGGCTTCAAGAGCTGGCGGTAGAACAACAATTTGCCCTCTGTTTTCTCAAGATACCAGGGCTGTATATTCATTCCCGATGGAGCCAGATGGACTGCTTTGATGCATTCATCATCCGGAGAATTGGTAATCTCTGAAATCTGTTTGCGTTTGAATTCAGATATTTCACGATGGGGCGAGCCTTCAGGCTTT
>DUUZ01000259.1 GCA_012841255.1 Clostridiaceae bacterium | reverse complement strand
CGCTTTGCCGTCAGCGAGATGTCCGAAGTCATCCGGGAAGTCCTGGATAAGGCAGCGATTGCACCGGAAGAGGTCGACCTCTTCCTCCTCCACCAGGCCAACCAGCGGATCATGGATGCCATCGCCCGGAACCTCAACCTGCCGGCTGAACGCTTCCCCAGCAACATCAGCCGCTACGGCAACACCTCGTCCGCCAGTACGGGGATTCTCATGGCCGAGCTTGCCCGGGAGGGCCGGCTCTCGGGGCGGCAGACCCTTTGCCTGGCCGGCTTCGGCGGAGGCATGTCCTGCGGCGCCCTGCTTTTGAAAGGACACGAATACCATGTGGCTCGATGAACACTTTGGTTTGAAATATCCGGTTTTGCAAGGCGGCATGGCCTATGTGGCCACTGCGGAGTTCGCAGCCGCCGTAAGCGAGGCAGGTGCCCTGGGCCAGATCGGATCCGGCTCCATGCCGGCCGGCATGGTCCGGGAGTCCATCCGCCGGGTCCGGGAGCTGACCTGTCGGCCCTTCGGAGTCAATCTCATGCTCATGAACCCCGAAGCCGAGAAGATTGCCCATATTCTGGCCGAGGAGCAGGTTCCCCTGATCACGACAGGGGCGGGGAGTCCCGGCCGTTACATTGCCATGTGGAAGGAAGCGGGTTCCACCGTCATCCCGGTGGTTTCCACCCTGTCCCTGGCAGAACGCATGGTCCGCCAGGGTGCGGATGCCGTCATCGCTGAAGGCCAGGAGGCGGGGGGGCATGTCGGGGAACTGACCTCCATGGTCCTCTGGCCCCTGATTGCGGATCGGCTTTCCATCCCCATGATCGCCGCCGGCGGCATTGCCGGTCCCCGGCAGGTGCGGGCCGCCCTGGCCCTGGGTGCCCAGGGCCTGCAGCTGGGCACCCTCTTCCTGGCTGCAGAAGAATGTCCCATCCACCCGGCTTACAAAGAGCTGCTGCTGAAGGCGACCGACACCCAGGTCTCCGTCATGGGCCGGTCGGGAGGCGTTCCCTGCCGGGTCCTGAAAAACAAACTCTACCGGGACTACCTGGTCAAAGAGCGTGAGGGCGCCGGAAAAGAAGAACTGGAGGCCATGCTGTCCGGCTCGCTCCGCCATGCCGTCGTGGACGGCGACCGGAACAGGGGAGCCTTCATGATGGGGCTCAATGCGGCCCAGATCCAGGAGATCAAGCCGCTGGCCCGGCTTCTGGAAGATCTTTTCGAAGGAGTTTCCTATGAAGACGAAAGAGAATAAGTCCTGGGTCTTCCTTTTCGGAGGCCAGGGTTCGCAAAAATCCGGTATGGGCATCGACATCTTCGAAGCCTATCCGGGCAAGGGCTATTTCCACGGGCCCTTCTGCTGCCGCGAGGAAATGGTCTTTTTACTGGATCCGGAATTCAAAAACCTGAATGAAACCCTCTATGCCCAGCTGGCCCTGACCGTCTTCGGACTGACGGTCCTGGATCTTCTGAAAGAGGCAGGAATCCGACCCGGAGCCGCTTTGGGCCTCAGTGCCGGTGAATTTCCGGCCCTGGCTGCAGCCTCGGTCTATTCCCCGGAATCCGTCCTCTCCATCATCCGCAAACGGGCCCGCCTCATGTCGGACCGCCTGAAGGCCAGACGGGATGAGGGCCATGAGGACGGTATGCTGGCGGTCCTGGGCCTGGAAGAAGAGCAGGTGAAAGAACTCCTTTCGCCCTTCCCCGGCCTGGTCATCTCCAACATCAATGCCAAAACCCAGATCACGGTATCCGGAGCCAGGGAGGAGCTCTTCCTACTTGAAGAGGCCGCCCTCGAGGCCGGCGCCCGGAAAGCCGTTCTGCTCGACGTGGAAGGTGCCTTTCACAGCCCCGTTTTTGCACCCGACGTTCCGGCGCTCCGCGACATTCTCCTCTCCCATGAAGCAGGGAAATCCAAGGCCGATCTGCCCCTCAACATCCTGGGACGGCCGGCCCAGGAGGAGGGAGCAGATGTCGGTGAATTATATGCCGACCTCCTCTCCCGGCAGATGGCCGGGCCCACCCGGCTGGATGACAGCTTTCGCTGGCTTTTGGACCGGGGCTACAGGAATTTCGTGGAAATCGCGCCCACGGCGGTTCTGACTCCGCTTTTGAGAAGACGGGACCGGGAGCTCAACCTTCACCATATCGGTGATCATGAATCACTTTTGGCTTTCATCCGGGCAAACCAGGCTGAAGCCTGAGACAGGAGAGCATTTATGGAAAAGAAAATTGTACTGGTGACAGGGGCCGGCCGGGGACTCGGCCGGGCCGCCGCCCGGGCCCTGGCCGGGCCGGACCGCCTGGTCTATGTCCACTATTCCTCCTCATCCAATGGGGCGGAAGAACTGGTCGCAGAGCTTGGGGCTCAAGGCTTTGGGGCCCGGGCCATCAGGGCTGACCTCGCTGATCCGGAAGAGGTCCTGGCCCTCATCTCCAAAATCCTGGAAGAAGAGGGGCGGCTGGACATCCTGGTCAACAATGCCGGCATCACCCGGGACCAGCTCATGGTCCGCATGTCCGCAGAGGACTTCGACCAGGTCATGGCCGTCAACCTGAAGGCGCCCTTCCTGCTCATGCGGGAGGCAGCCCGCAGCATGATGCGCAAGCGCTCCGGCCGAATCATCAACATGGCCAGTGTGGTGGGGCTGACCGGCAACGCCGGCCAGGCCAACTACGCAGCCAGCAAGGCGGCCCTTATCGCCATGACCCGATCCCTGGCGGCCGAACTGGGCTCCCGGGGGGTGACGGTCAACGCCGTGGCTCCCGGCTTCATCGAGACGGACATGACCGCCTGCCTGGCCGCCGGGGTCAGGGACCGCTACCTTGAGACCATTCCGCTTCGCCGGACCGGCCAGCCGGAGGAGGTCGCCGCCCTGGTGGCCTTCCTGGCCAGCGAAGGGGCTGCCTATATCACCGGCCAGGTCATATCGGTGGACGGCGGTCTTCACCGCGGATAAAGAGAGGAAAAAATCATGACGGATAAAAAACGTGTGGTAGTGACCGGGATGGGGATGCTGACCCCCCTGGGATTTGATGTGAAAAGCAGCTGGGAGGCCGTCCGCAAAGGTGAAATCGGGATCGGGGAACTGACCCGCCAGAAGCTGGAAGGCGTGGATATCCACGTGGCTGCGGAATTGAAAAACTTCAAGGCAACGGATTTCCTGGATGCCCGTTCGGCCAGGCGCATGGACGAGGTGACCCAGTACGGGGTCATCGCGGCCCGGGAAGCCTACCGGGAAAGCGGCCTGGCCGAGGGCAGCTTCAACCCCGACCGGGCCGGCGTCATCATGTCGACCGGCATCGGCGGGATAGGCACCATGGAAAGGGAGAAGACCACGGGTCTCACCCGGGGCTACAACAGGGTTTCACCCCTCTTCATCCCCCTGACCATCTCCAATATGACAGCCGGTGCCGTGGCCATGGATCTGGGCTTTCACGGCCTTTGCAGCTGTGTGGTCACGGCCTGTGCCGCCTCGACCAACGGAATCGGGGAGGCCTTCCACAAGATCCGGGACGGCTACCTGGACCTGGTTCTGGCCGGAGGGGCGGAAGCCGCCATCACGGCCATGGGAATCGGAGGCTTTTCCACCATGCGGGCACTTTCAAAATCCAGCGACCCCAAGAGGGCTTCCATTCCCTTTGATGCGGAACGGGACGGCTTTGTCATCGGCGAGGGGGCCGGCGCCCTGGTCCTGGAATCCCTGGACCATGCCCAAAAGCGGGGAGCCGTCATTTTGGGAGAAATCACGGGCTACGGCGCCACCTGCGACGCCTACCATATGACGGCCCCGGATCCCGACGCCGTCTACGCGGCCCGGTGCATGAGCCAGGCCCTGGAAGATGCGGGAATCCTGCCTCAGGAGGTCGGCTATATCAACGCCCACGGAACCTCCACGCCCTTGAATGACGCCATCGAGACCCGGGCCATCCGCATGGTCTTCCAAGACCATGCCGACCGGCTGAAAGTCTCGGCGACCAAGTCTATGACCGGCCATCTTTTGGGGGCCGGCGGAGCCGTGGAGGCGGCCTTCTCAATTCTGGCCCTCCGCGACCAGTGGCTGCCCCCCACCATGGGCCTTGCGGTCCCGGATCCGGAATGTGATCTGGATTATCTGGCCAACCAGGGTCAGGACTTCACTTTTGATCATGCCATCAGCAACTCCCTGGGCTTCGGCGGTCACAATGCCTGCCTGGTCCTGACCCGCTACAGGGACTGAAAGGAAAAAGACCATGCTTGAATACCAAGACATCGAAAAGATCCTTCCGCACCGCTACCCCTTCCTCTTGGTGGACCGGGTCACGGAACTTGAGCCCGGCAAGAGCGCGTCCGCTGTCAAGCAGATCAGCGGCAATGAAATCTTCTTCCAGGGTCACTTCCCCGGCCGCCCTGTTTTCCCGGGTGTCCTCCAAATCGAGGCCCTGGCCCAGGTGGGCGGCATTGCCCTGCTCTCCCTGCCGGAGAACCAGGGGAAGCTGCCTGTTTTCGCAGGCGTCGACAAGGTCCGCTTCAGGGGCCTGGTGACGCCTGGGGATACCCTTCATCTTACGGCCCGCATCACAAAAATGCGGGGGGATTTCGGTTTCGGCGAAGCCCGGGCGGAAGTGGACGGAAAAACCGTCTGTGAAGCCACTTTGATGTTTGCTTTAATAGAAGCCAACGATTAATATTGATGGGAAAGTAGCTGTCCATGCTGAACCGGAGGATGCCATGCTGGAAGACGATCTGCACAATATTTACCTGAAGCTGAAACTTTATTACTACCGGCGGATTTTCCGTAAGATTGCGGAGAATGAAAAAGACACCCTGACAGCCCTGGAGGCCTTCTGTGCGGAGGCCATCTACGGCCTGGGGCATCCGACCCTGACGGAATTTGCCAACTTCATCAATGTCTCCCAGCCCAATGCGGCCTATAAAGTGGCCAATCTGGAAAGAAAAGGCTATGTGAAGAAGACCAAATCCAACGAGGACGGCCGGATCGTGCGGATCAGCATTACCGACAAGTTTTTACAGCTCTACGGGACCTCCGAGCGCTACGTCTCCATCCTGGCCAAGCGGCTGGAGCGGAAGTACAGCAAGGAGGAACTGGATCAGTTTTCAGCCATCATGAGATCCATCTCCGAGGACATGATGACCGAGGTCAACAAATACCTGAAGAACAGGGCGGAACTGCCCCAGGGAGTCATGCCCGAATAAATTGAGAATATTTTCGAAATAGAAATAAGTAAAAAGGGGGCCGCGGCCCCCTTTTCCGTAGGTGATGTGAAATCCCGTTATTCGGCCAGCCGTTTCAGGGCCTCCCGGTAGAGGGCGGCGCCGGCCAGGAGTGTATCCACCGAGGCCCACTCGTTGGCCTGGTGGGCCACATCCTCATCGCCGGGGAAACTGGGGCCGAAGCCGACAATATTGGGCAGGGAGCGGGCGTAGGTGCCGCCTCCGATGGCCAGGGGTTCCGCCTCGGTGCCGGTCAGCTCCCGGTAAACCCCCATCAGGGTGCTGATCAGGTGCGAGTCCTTGGGCTGGATCAGGGGGGGCATGATCCCGGGCCAGGAACTTCTGACCCCGTAGGGGAGCAGGGCCACGCTCAGACGGGCCTTGGCCTCGTCCAGGTTCATGGTCACCGGGTAGCGCATATTGAGAGTCAGATCTGCCCGGTCGGGCCCGATGGACAGAAGTCCGGCGTTGACCGTGGTCCGGCCGGTCTCATCTTCAAAGGCAAGGCCCAGTTTGGTCCCGTCCAGTTCCCAGCCGATCAGGGCATTGTAGAAATGGACGAAGGAATCTTCCTTGCCAGAGGCTTCGAGTTCTGAAGCGACTGCTTCCATGGCGGCGGAGATGGCGTTGACTCCCAGCTCCGGAAGACTGGCGTGGGCCATGGTGCCCTCATAATCACGGCTCTGCTGGCCGCGCAGCGTGACCTGGCAAAGGCCGGGCACCATATTGACGGCTTCGCCGGCTTTGGCTTCCAGAATGGCATCATCTTCCTTGCGCTCCATCCAAAGATCGATGACCGCGTTGCCCTTTTCGGCGTAGATGGCGGGGAAGACGGCATCGGCTGTGAAACCGGCGGACGGAATCTCCTCAACCTCCCGGTAGTGGTCCATGCAGGCACTGCCTTTTTCCTCGTTGAGGCCCACGATCAGGCGGATCCTCCTGGACGGCCGGTAGTCGGGGTCATCCTTCAGGGTTTTCATGGCATAGAGGGCGGAGAGGAGGGGGCCCTTGTCATCCATGACGCCCCGGCCCATGACCCGGTCGCCCTGGATGGTAAGTTCGAAAGGGTCGGTCTCCCAGCCGCTGCCGGCAGGGACCACATCCAGGTGACAGACGGCTGCCACCATGTCGTCGCCTTCGCCCATTTCGGCGTAACCGGCGACATTCCCCACATTTTTAGTCGCGAAGCCCATGCGGTCTGCAATCTCAAGGAAGAGATCCAGAGCTTCCCGGGTGGCCTTTCCGAAGGGGGCATCCTCCGTCGGTTCTCCGTCAACACTGGGAACCGCGATCAGGCGCGAAAGATCGGAAAGGAAGTCCTCCCGCTGGTCCGAAAAGGCCTCTGCCAGTTCACGGATGGTTTCCGAAGCGACCTTGTTCTCGTCCTCCTCGGAAAGCAGGATGAGTTCCTCCTCCTCCCATTCGGGGGAGGCTGAAAGGGTGTAATCCACTCCGGCCTTGCCGATGCAGTCGGGGTGGATGGCACAGTAAAGGCCGACGTAAAGGGCCTTGTCAGAGGCGGGCAGTCCGCAGATGGCACAGTTCTCACAGGGCACTTCAAGCTCGATCAGCTTGTCGGTCAGGATCTGGAGAAAATTGCGGATTTTGGAGGCCGGCCCCGAAAGCGCCGTGTCCCGGGCCCGGATGGCGATGAAGTTATCCGTCATCTCATAGTCGGCCAGCTTCAGGGGAAAGCGCTTGGATTCCAGCCAGGTGGTCAGCTCAATCAGATTCTCGGGGGCGATCCCTGCGATGGGGACGAAGTAGGAGGAAAGGACTTCATCGGTCTTGGCCGTGATGGGGTAACCGTTGAATTCCCCGAAGGTATATTCGCCGTCTTTATAGACATACCAGCCGTTCTTGGCCGCAAATTTCAAAAGTGAATTGGATATCATGTGCCGCTCCCTTCAAACGGGTAATTATTAGGTCTTGTTAGATTGAATTAATCTTGTCACACTATAACACGCCGGAGGGAAAGTGTATCTTACCGCCTGGGGTTTGCAGGCCATCTGCCCTTGTGCTATGATCTCCGAGGAATACGCACGGTGCGTCTTTCCTGTTGCCCAAAGAAGGGGAGTTGGAGCGCACCGGAGGACAAAACAGGAGGAATTATGGCTGTCGTTTCCATGAAACAATTACTTGAGGGTGGCGTTCATTTCGGCCACCAAACCCGCCGCTGGAACCCTAAAATGGCGCCCTACATCTTTACGGAGCGCAACGGGATCTACATCATCGATCTGCAAAAAACAATGCGGAAGATTGAGACGGCTTACCAGTTTGTCAATGAGATCTCGTCCCGCGGAGGAACCGTGCTCTTCGTCGGCACCAAGAAACAGGCACAGGATGCCATCCGTG
>DUUZ01000258.1 GCA_012841255.1 Clostridiaceae bacterium | reverse complement strand
GCTTCCGTCATGATGGCGTGGGCCTTTTGCAGCAGCTCTTCCCGCTCCGTATAAGCGGCCAGGCGGGCCTTGAGCGATTCATTCTCTTCTCTGAGTTCGGTAAGAGCGGTTCCCCCGGGGACTTCCGGACTGGCCTTGTGATCCAGTTCCTCGATCAGGACAGCGTATTCGGCCAGCTGGATCCTGAGCGCCTCATTCTCTTCGCCCAGGCGGACCAGCTCATCACTCTTTTCCCCGGCAGGTTCGGTCACGGCGTCCACTTCATCCAGGAGGGCCACATATTCTGCCAGTTCATTTTGAAGTGCGGAGTTCTCTTCCCTGAGGCGGACCAGTTCAGGATCCTCTTCCGTGGGTTCCGTGATGGCATCCATGCTTTCGACCAGGGCCGCGTATTCGGTCACCTCGGCCTGCAAAGACGTCACTTCCTCCCGCAGACGGACCAGTTCAGGATCCTCTTCTGCTGTCTCTGTAACCGCATCCATGGCTTCGACCAGGGCGGCATATCCGGCGACTTCAGCCTGCAGCGCTGTATTCTCTTCCTTCAGGCGGACAAGTTCCGGATCTCCGGCTTCCACCCGGGCTTCCAGCTCTTCAACACGGGCTGTACAGGCTGCAAGCTCCGTCCGCAGCCTGGTATTTTCCTGGCGCAGGGCCTCGAGTTCGGGGTTCTCCGTATCTACTTCCGTATCCAGGTCCCTGGTCAGTGCGGCATATTCGGCCAGCTCGGTCCGCAGGCGGGCATTTTCCTCCTGCAAGCGGGCTATTTCCGGGCTGTCCCCGGCTGCAGTTTCGCTGTCCAGCTGCTCCGAAAGTGCGGCGTGGAAGGAATCCTCCTGGCTGTCAACCGGCAGGATATCCGGCTGGTCATCTGTTGCGGCAGCTTCATCTTCCGGCTGATCTTCCGCTGCACTTTCCCAGCCGGCCAGAAGGGCCGTCAGGGCTTCCGGGTCATCTTTGGCGCGGGTGACGGCTTCTTTCAGTTCTTCCAGCTTCCGGTGCTCGGCTGCGACCAGTTCTTCACAGACATCGCGGGCCTTGACCAGAAGATCCTTGAACTTGTTGAAGACATCATTTTTCTCATAGCCGAACATGGCCGGCTTGAGTTCGAGCGTTTTGACAAATGCGACCATTTCCCGGTCAAAATGATATTTAACAATTGGCTCCATGGTTTTACCTCTCCATCTGTTTCCCTTGCGTTATTCCGATCAGCTTAATCATAACACGATGACCTGCGCTTTCGCTTATAGAGGACAGCTGCACCCAAGGCGGCCAGACTGGTCAGCGTCACGGCCAGGCCGGTATAAAAACCCACGGGAACGAAGCGCGCCTGGATCTGGTGGTCTCCGGCACTCAAGGGCAGGATGATGAAGCTGCCCCGGATGCTTTCTGCTTCTGTTTTGACGCCGTCCACCCGGAAGGTCCAGCCGGGATTCCCGGTCGTCGGCAGGAAGAGATAGCCGTCTTTGGGGGCTGAGATCCGGCCGGAGAAGGAGGATGACGAAAAATGGTCCAGATCCAGAGGATGGGAGGCCAGCTCTTCCCGGGCGGCCGACCAGGCGGCTTCATCCAGCCGGGCCACGCAGGCCCGGAAGCTGCCGTCGATAGCATGTTCGGAAGGCATGCTGACCCGGAAGTGCAGCTGGCTTCCGGCAGGCAGGAAGCCGACGTCACCGATCCCCCGCTTGCTGCTGCCAAGCTGGAAGAACTCCATGTCACGGACAAAGCCGTTGCTGTAATTGATGCCGGCCGACAGATCCTCCCAGAACAGATAGTAGATGCCATCCTCAGGCACGTCATAGACCAGAAAGGCCCAGTCGCTGTCACCCGCCGCCCGCATGACTCGGAAGGAGTAGGCATCATAGTCGTGTTCGACATGGCAGCCTTCCTCCATCCAGGGACGGAAAGGTTCCTTGACCAAAACTCCCGGAAGCCCGCTCAGGGCAGACAGGAGGCGGTTCTGGACATCTGGTGCATCCTCCGGCATCCACTCCTCTGTCAGATAACCGGCTTCGGCCGTCGCAAAGAAACCGAAGGGCAGGGCATCCTCGTTCTTCAAAAGCCGGGTCTCCTCCCCGGCAGCAACCTCTGTACGGGTCCGGTCATCAAAGACCCTGTTGTTTCGTACGGCCAGGTAATCGATGGACAGGATGCTGTCCATGACGATGGTGGATTCCTTGTACTGGAAGCTGTTAACCCCGTTGGTCGGATAACCCAGATCGGCGAAAAAGTCGATGGAGGCCTGGGGGAAGGGGGAGGCGAAAAGCGACATACCGTTGCTGCCGTACAGGAAGGGATCGTTGACACAGGTATCCGGCAGAACCTCGGCCCGCCAGGGCTGTCCCTTATTTTCCTTCTTCAGGGACTTCATGTAGCCGTAAATCTCAGCCGAATGCGTATTGGAGGTGTAGTATTTCCTATCTCCCAGGGGAGCCACTTTCTGGTAGAGGGCCGCTGCTGTGAAGGCATGGAAGAAGAGCTCCACCGCCAAAACGATGAAGAGGAGGGCCCCGGCCCGCTGGAAACGAAGGGCCCGGGCCCTTTCACGAGGTTCCCAGTACCCGGCTTTCTTCCTTGTAAAATTTCGGAGGAGTTTCAGATTCAGCCGCTTCCCTCCGGGCCGGGAGAGTCCCAGGCTGTATGGGACGCTGCGGAGAGGGGCCGAGGGCAGCCTGGAGGACAGGAATCCTGAAAAAACCGCCAGATAGAGGACTGAGAGTACGGCGGATGCCAGGAGTCTCCAGTGGGAGAGGCTGTCATTTTGCTGCCACTGCTGCTCAGCCAGAAGGAGTATGAAGACGGAGACTGCCGAGATGACCGCTGCTCTCCGGCTCTGTCCCAATTCTTCGTCGGCTGCCTGGTAGGACATGGCCAGGACCAGGAGGACGAAGACGAAGCTGTAGCGGAAGTCCAGGGAGTTGGGATAATGCCCGCCATGCCAAAGAAAACTCAAAGTCCTGGATTGGAAGGAGAAGAAAAGAAAACCCAGGAGGGTACCATAAGCAAATTTCACCCCGACCGGCCGCTTGCGTGCTGCAAAGAAGGCCGGAACCAAAAGGAGAACGAAGAAACCCGAGAAGATGTTGGGAAGTCCGCTCATGATATGGGGTTCCCGAAGGGGGGTCATGCGGCCCAGCACCTCCAGGAAGGGCTGGGTGAAGGTAAAGCCCTGGGGGAAGGCATCTCCGGCAGCCGATGTGATGGAAAGGGCCCGGGCCGTGGGCCAGAGGATGACCGCCGACAGGAGGGCCGAAAATAAAGAAGCGCCTGCAAAGCTGCCCAAACGCTTGAAAATTGTAAACTCTCCGCCGGACTTGGAGGGGAATTGGATGTGAACCACAAAGAAGTAAAGGAAAAGAAAGACTGCCCCGAAAAAGGCTGTGTAGTAATTGGTGGCCAGCATGAGGGTCAGGCCTAAGATGAAGAGGCCCGGCTTCCTGTCCCGGACAAGTTCTACCAGGCCCAGGACGGCCAGGGGCAAGAAAACCAGGGTATCCAGCCACATGATGTTCCAGCTGTAGGCATAGACCCAGGCGGACAGGGCGTAAAAGGCCGAGAACAAAGCGGCCAGGGGATCCCGCGGCCGGAAGGCCCGGGTCAGAAACTCGCGGAAGAAGACCGAGGAGAGCCCCAGTTTCAGGAGGGTGATGACGGTGACCGCCTCGGCGATGAAGCGGTCGGGGAACAGCAGGGTCAGAAGATTCAGGGGGCTGGCCGTATAGTAGGTGAAAATGCTGTAAAAATTGACCCCCAGGCCCCCCGTCCAGGAAAAGAAGAGACTGTCTCCCGACAGGATCTTCCGTTTCAGTTCCAAAAGGAAGGGCGCGTACTGGTGGTAGAGGTCATAGGCCAGAAGGTGACGGTTGCCGAATGGCCAGAGTCCGTGGGCGACAAAACCGAAATAGAAGGTCAGGATGGGCACCAGGAAGGCAATCAGGCGCTGGAAATTCTCTTCACGCCTCCTTTTTTCTTCCAGTGGAGTCCAAAGTGTGCCGGCTTTTCGCCGGGCGGGAAAGAAGATGTTCATCTGATTTACCTTGGTTCGTTTTTTATGAGGATAGAAGTTCGATCAGGCGCTCCAGTTCATCGGCTGAATGGTAACGGATCACGATTTTCCCCTTGTCCCCCTGTCCTTCCAGGGTCACCTGGGCACCCAAAGAACGGCGGAGGCGGTCTTCCGTCTCACGGACATGTAAAAGAAGCTGTTCATCCACCTGTTTCTTCCCGGTCGGCTCCTCATTCATCCGGCGGACCAGTTTCTCGGCCTCGCGGACGCTGAGTTTCTTGACCAGGATCTCCTTGGCTGCCCTGTTTTGCATGGCGGCGCCGGAGAGGGCCAGAATGGCCCGGGCATGCCCGGCAGACAAGGATCCTTCCCGGACCAGGGTCCGGGCCTCCTGCGGCAGGTTCAAGAGACGCAGGGTGTTGGCGATGGCCGGCCGGCTCTTCCCCAGGACAGCGGCCAGACCATCCTGGGTCAAACCGTACTCCTTGATCAGGCGGCTGTAAGCTTCTGCCTCTTCCATGGCATTCAGATCCTGACGGACCACATTGTCAATCAGGGCCTGGCGCTGAATTTCGTCTTTGGTCAGATCCCTGATAATGACCGGGAGATCGCTCAGGCCTGCCATACGGGCCGCCCGCCAGCGGCGTTCGCCGGCAACGATCATATAACGGCCGGCCTTGGCAGCCGGAGTGACGATCAGGGGCGTGACGATGCCTTCGTTGCGGATGGATTCTGCCAGTTCCGACAGGGCCTCCTGGTCAAAGTCCTGCCGGGGCTGATCCCGGTTGGGCTCCAGGAGGTTGATCTCAATCTCTGAAACCTGGGCGGCATCCCGGCCCAAACCTTCCTCCGATTCGAAAAGCGCCTCCAGTCCCCGTCCCAGTCCGCGCTTTGTTTTCACCGGCATGTCCCGTCTTTCTGCAGTCATTCCGTCTCCCCTTTCCTTCACAGCTGACCCAGTTCACCTTCCTGCCAGGCCCGGCTTGCCAGCCGCCTGGTCAGCTCGCGGGCCAGGGTCTTGTAGCTGTTGGCCCCGCGGGAGCGTTTATCGTATTCAAAAATGGTGTTTCCGAAACTGGGCGCCTCACTCAGGCGGACATTTCTCGGGATGGATGTTTCAAGGAAGTCTTTCCGGAAATACCAGGCAACCTCGTCGCGGACCTGCTTGGACAGCTGGGTCCTGGTATCAAACATGGTGATGAAGACCCCCGCCAGACGAAGGGCGGGATTGTAGGACTTCTTGACCAGGCCCAGGGTGGTCAGAAGCTGCATCAGGCCTTCCAGGGCATAATACTCGGCCTGGACCGGAATGAGGACGGCGTCGGCTGCAGTCAGGGCATTGATGGTCAAAAGCCCCAGCGAAGGGGGGCAGTCGATCAGGGTGATGTCGTAGCGGGGGGCCAGTTCCTTCAGAACCTCCGCCATCCGGCGTTCCCGGGACTTCATCTCGACCAGGTCGATCTCGGCGCCGGCCAGGTTAATGTGGGAGGGCAGAAGGTCAAGCTTGGGCCTTGCCCGGACCAGGACCTGATCGGGATCGTCTGTATTGCCGACCAGAAGATCGTAGGTGGAATAGGCAAGGGATTTTTTGTCGACGCCCACACCGGATGTCGAGTTGCCTTGGGGGTCTGCGTCAATTAATAGAACCCGCTTTTTTTGTTCTGCCAGGGCAGCAGCCAGGTTGATGCAGCTGGTTGTTTTGCCGACACCGCCCTTTTGATTGGCCACGGCGATCACTATACCCATAGAAAAGTTCCGTTCAAGATACTTGGCAGGCCTCTAGGGCCGCTAACCCGTTAATTGTATCACGCCCTGACTCAACTGCCCAAGAAAAGACGGTCGATATGGAGCTCACTGGTTGCGTAGGAGGTGACAAAACGGCAGACAGCCCGGCCGCCGGACAGGGGCATAATACGCTCAAACAGGGCTCTTTCCCTGTAGGCTGCCTCCTCTTCCCCGGTCAGAATGACAAAGATCTGGTTGCTTTGGGGTTCTGCGTAAAAAGGAATGCCGGCCTTTGTAAACCCTTCTGCCAGCCGGCGGGCCAGGGCATTTTGCCGGCGGCCGATCTCATAATAGAGGCCGTCCTTGAAAAGTGCGGCAAACTGGAGGCCCAGAAGCCTGCCTTTGGCCAGCAGGCCGCCCCGCTGCTTGATCAGGGAGCGGAAATCCTCCTTCAGGCGGTCTTCCAGGATGACCAGGGCTTCTCCGAAGAGGGCCCCGCATTTGGTGCCGCCGATGGTGAAAAGGTGGGCTATCCTGGCAATTTCGGCAAGGCCCGGGGCCGGTTGGTCCAGCGCCGAAGCCAGGCGTGCTCCGTCAATGTAGAGGATGAGCTTCCAGCGGTCGGCGACCCGGCGGATAGCTGTTAGCTCCTCCCGGCTGTAGACCGTGCCCAGTTCCGTCGGCTGGGACAGATAGATCATGCCGGGCTGGACCATGTGCTCCCGGGTGGGATCTTCATCAAGACCCTGGCAGAAGCGGTCGATGTCCCCGACTCCTATCTTGCCGTCCCCGCTTGGCAGGACCAGGACCTTGTGGCCGGTAGCCTCGATGGCTCCTGTTTCATGGACGTTGATGTGGCCGGTATCGGCGGAGATCACACCCTGCCAGGGTTTGAGGCAGGCGGCCGCCGCAATCAGGTTGGCCTGGGTCCCCCCGACCAGGAAATGGACATGGGCTGCCGGCTGGAGGCAGGCGTCCCGGATCAGGGAGCGGGCTTCTTCGCTGTAGGGATCAAGGCCGTAGCCGCTTGTTTCTTCCTGATTGGTCCTGATCAGGTCCTCCAGAATGGCGGGATGGCAGCCGGCGGTGTAGTCGCTTTCAAAAGACGGCTTTTGACCGGTCATGACCAGGTAGGCCTCCCGGGTCAGGATATATTCCTGGCGGACTGTTTCCTGGCCAGCCAGGATTCGGTTGTAAAGAAAGCCGGACTTCTCCATGACCCGCCCGCTCTGGCAATTATCCGGATGACGGTAGGCAACAAGAGCGTTTGCTCCCTCTTCCATGAAGAGATGACTGCTCAGCGCCCGGACGGCCTCGGGCATCAGGCCCTGCCCCCAATAATCCTTGTGAAGGGCATAGCCCAGTTCCCACACTCTTTGATGGTTGAGGAAGAGAGGCAGCCTGTAGGCCGGCAGGTGAACACCCAGGGAACCGATGACCCGGCCGCTTGGACGGTCCACCAGCGCCAGCACATCATCCTTGGCCATGAAGTTTTCCAGGATCTTCCGGCTTTCCTCCCGGTTCTTGTGGTGGGGCCATCCGGCCATTTCACCCAGACCGGGAATCCTGGCGTAACTGTAGAAGTCGTCCAGGTCTTCCGTGGTCCACGGACGCAAAAGGAGGCGGCCTGTTTCCAGTCGGACGGACCGGGCTGAAAAGGATGAATCCATGGCTGCCTCCTGTCAATGTTTCACGTGAAACATTTTTAATTGTCGAGATTGGCCAGTTTCGCATTGGCCCGGATGAAGTCCCGCCTGGGCTCCACCCGGTCCCCCATGAGGAGCGTGAAGGTTTCGTCCGCCAGCTGGGCATCCTCGACCTCTACCCGGAGTATCTTTCTCCTTTCCGGGTTCATGGTCGTATCCCAGAGCTGGTCGGCATTCATTTCACCCAAACCCTTGAAGCGTTGAAGCTTGGGGTTGACCCAGCCTTCCTCCTCCTTGATGATGTCGACCTCGTCCTCATCGTAGGCATAGCGGCTCTTCTTGTTGTCCTGGTAAACCCGGTAGAGGGGCGGACAGGCAATGTAGACATGGCCGGCATCGACCAGGGGCCGCATGTAACGGAAAAAGAAGGTCAGAAGCAGGGTCCGGATATGGGAACCGTCGACGTCCGCGTCCGCCATCAGGATGATCTTGTGGTAGCGGAGCCGGGACAGGTCAAAATCGTTCCCGATGCCGGCGCCCAGAGCCATGACGATGGGCATGAGTTTATCATTGTCCAGGACCTTGTCGACCCGGGACTTCTCCACGTTCAGCATCTTGCCCCAGAGGGGAAGGATGGCCTGGTACTTGCGCTCCCGCCCGTTTTTGGCGGTACCGCCGGCCGAGTCCCCCTCGACGATGAAGAGTTCGCAGAAGGTGGGATCCTTTTCCTGGCAGTCGGCCAGTTTGCCGGGCAGGGCATTGCTGTCCAGGGCACTCTTACGCCGGGTCATATCCCGGGCCTTCCTGGCTGCTTCACGCGCCTGGGAGGCGGCCAGTCCCTTGCCCGTCAGAATCCGGGCAATCTGGGGATTCTCCTCCAGATAGTACATGAGCTTCTCGTTGACCGTCGATTCGACCACCGTCCGGACTTCAGGGTTGCCCAGACGGGTCTTGGTCTGGCCTTCGAATTGCGGCTCCCGGAGCTTGACGCTGATGATGGCGCAGATCCCCTCCCGGATATCCTCGCCCTGCAGGTTCTTGTCCTTTTCCTTGAGAATATTGTACTTGCGGGCATAGTCATTGAAGGTCTTGGTCAGGGCCGCCCGGAAACCGGTCAGGTGGCTGCCCCCTTCAATGGTGGCGATATTGTTGGCATAGGTGTAGACGTTCTCGTTATAGGAGTCGTTGTACTGGATAGCCACCTCGACGAAGCAACCGTCCTGCTCGGCATAGAAGTAGATGGGCGTGTCGTGGATGGCCGTCTTGTTGCGGTTCAGGTATTCCACGAAGGAGACAATACCGCCCTCATAATGCAGCTTGCGGACCAGGGCTGGCTCCACGCGTGCATCCGTCAGGGTAATGGCCACATCCCGGTTGAGGAAGGCCATC
>DUUZ01000257.1 GCA_012841255.1 Clostridiaceae bacterium | reverse complement strand
TCCCCGACGGTGTTCTGGATGACCGGCCAAGGATTCTCCTTGTGGCCCTCTTCCAGTCCAAACCCTTCCTGCTGGAACTGCCGGAAGAGCTTCTGACAGAAGTCAGTGCCGGCAAAGCTTACCTCTTCAAGCTTCAAAGCAAAAAGCTGGATGAAAATGAGAGAAGGGTTCTTCAGGGGAACGAAGAATATATCAGCCATTTACCGCTGCATGTGCAGATTCCCCTTTTCGGCCTGACAATCGCCAGTGTGGAAGAAGCGGAGGATTTCGGTATGGGGACTTCGGACAACCGGATTATCTTTGGATAAAAGGGAACTCCCCGCACGGTCAGCCATGCGGGGAGCCCCTTCGCTTCAATGGAGATTTCTCTATTCTGCGGTTCCTGCGATCAAACGCCAGGACCGTCAAGCTTCTTGTTACTTGCCCAGGAGTGCCCTGACTTTATCCAGTCTGGCCTCCAGGTAGATCTTTGTTCCCAGATCCTGCTCATTGGACAGGGCGACCACCAGATCCCCCGCCAGCTGAACAGACTCGGCTGTCTTGTCCATCTCGGCATTTTGTACCGCAGCCACAGCCTGGCAGAGGACCACCATTTTGCTGAACTGGGCCCTGGTGACTTCGGCGTCAGGCCGGAATTCGCCCGTGGCGCCGATCCCCGAAACGATACCGTTGCTGGCCAGAATCATGATGTATTCGGCCAGGGCCGGATCATCGGGCAGGTCGGGGAATTCCACTTCAAGAGAGCCTTCTTTCAGGCCGAAGGCCAGGACCAGGATCTTGGCCACATGACTTCTCTTGATATTCTCCCCACCCCGAAAGCTTCCATCCGACCGGAAGCCGGAGATGGCTCCCTGTTCGGCCAGGGCCGCAATATAAGGTGAAAATTCGCTTGCCGGATCAACATCCGGGAAATCGGCGATCTTGTCCTCAAAGTCCAGTCCGGCGGCCCGTGCAATCATCTTGGCCGCATGGTAGCGGGTCAGCGGATTGTCCGGCCGGAAGAGCCTGGAACTGCCATAGCCCTTGATGATGCCCTGATTGTAAAGGTTTATGACATAGTCGTAGGCCCAGTGTTTCACAGGCTGGGACGGCACGTCGATGAAGGGATCTTCATCTGACTTCTCAACGAAACCGGCATCGACCCGGACATCCCGGTCCACCGTCAGGCTGCTGCCGGGCTCAAAGACCGTCCCGTTGACCAGGAGGCTTCCAAGGAGAGCCCCGTCCGCAGGCACCGCCGTGATTGTCAGCACATCGCCGAAGAAGATGGGGTCCCCGTCGGCAAGCTCCGTACCCTCCCGCATGATGCTGACGGCACCGTCACCTTCCAGGTGAATGGCCAGGGCATACTCTTCAATTTCCTTGAAGTAGGCCTGGACAAAATACTTGCTTTGGAGGTTTTCGATCTGGCAGACGTCCTCCGTGACCAGACCGTCCACGGGAATCTCCGTCATTGTTGTTCCCCGGGTGATGCTCCACTTATCCAGTCTGCTTCCCGCATGCGCCTTGGCCTCAAAGACAATATTCGAGAAGGGCAGCAATTGAGCGCCGCTCGTGATCGGTTCGTCCCTGCTGCTGGCCGTCAGTTCACCGCTTCCTGCACCGGAATTCACCGCAGCAAAGGTCACCGAATAGCGGACCGGAGCGAAGAAGTCTGCCCCCACGGTCATGTCGTCCAGGAGAGTCAGGCTGACAGCATCGGCGGAACTGCCATAGCTGCTCAAGTCATCAGTCCAGTTTTTGAAGGAATACTGGGGATCCGGATCCGGCAGGAGGGTGACCTGGGTCCCCACACCGAGGGTCAGGATCTCATCATTAACCCGTTCCCCGTTGATCAGGAGTGCACCGCCCTCCATATCCTTGACGGCCAGGCTTCTGTTGACTGAAGGATCATCTTCTTTGACGAAACGCGCCTCGACTTTATGGGATGCGGCGTAGGGCTCAAAGAGCCAGACATTCTTGCCGTTGGCCATGTGTTCCGTGATTTCCACGCCTGTGGTCACCATCCATTTTTCAAGCACGTATCCTTCAGCAGGAACTGCCGTGAATTCAACCGGCCCGAAGACCGTGGCGCCAGAAGCAAAGGGATGCCCCGCCGCAGTCGCACCAACCCTTCCGATCTCGGACTCATCCGGATCTTCATAGCGATCGGCATACTCGATCTCGAATTCACTCAGGCTGGGAATCACCTCGGAGGCAACGTAGACGGTCGTATCTCCCTGCATCAGGAAATTGTATTCATGGGTGACATTGGTGATGTCCCGCCTGCTGCCGTTGACTTCCAGTTCAACCCGGGTGATGGTCCTCTTCTCTTTAGGTGCAAGTTTCAGATAGACAATATTGTCTTCCGGAATCAGGTCACCGCTCTTGATCGTCAGGTTGCCCACATGCTTGGCATCGACCGTCACGTTATTCTCGTTCAGGTCGAAGATGATGGTGTAGTTCTTCTTGGCCGTCCGGATGCTTTCCTGGTTGGAGGAAATGCTCTCGACGGATTCATCGCTTGTGGCTTTCACCAGGTAGGTATATTCCGTGTTGCTGTCCAGGCCCAGGACCGTGAAGGTCCGGGCATCCGCCGGGAGGGGTTCCGCATTGACGGGATCGAAGCCGCCCTTGTCATTTTTCTGATAGATATTGTAGCCGCTGGCCTTCAGCCGGTTGTCATCATCCGGCTTCTTCCAGGTCAGGATGACTGAACCTGCGGCATCATCCGGATTGAGGCTGGCTGACAGATCATTGGGATGCGGTACGGGTGCCCGCAGTCCCGTCAGGGCGTAGCCCAAAATGGGCGTCTTTGAATTGCTGGCACCGCCGGGGTTGAAGGCCCACTTGCCGAAGGTCCAGTTGAATTTGTAGGCCTCGGAGGTCGACAGGGGAATACCCTGCTCGGCGAAGAGAAGATACTTATTGATGTCGAAGACGGTTCCGGAAGTCTCTGTGCCGTTGGCGACAGTAGTGTATTCACCATAACCTGTAGAGGCGGCAAATTCCGTGGCAACCCCGGCCCAGGCTTCATTGCCGGCCACCGAACCGCCCCCCTGTACCGTCAGGGACAATTGGTAGCCGTGGGTATCTTCAAAGCCCGTGGTCTCCGAGCCTTCGTAGGAATAGGTGCTGGTGGTCTGGCCGCTGGCGTGTCCCAGCGAGTAGCTTGTTTTACTGAGGCTGGTCGCGTCGGTCCCCGCCCAGCTGTTTCTGTAACCCCAAGGGTTGCCTTCATTGCCCAGATAGTCGTCCGCCAGTTTATTCAGCATCTCGATCTGCAGCTTATCCGGGTTTTCTGCATTCATGGCGGCAGCGTAGGCGTTGTAGTATTCAACGAAGGCATTGTAGTCATCCACCGCCAGCTGGATATAGCTGGGCTGCTGGGGGATGGTAATGCCAACGGCATTCTCCGTCCATTCCCCATCCACCATCAGGTCATAGAGATACATGACCATGGGTGTCCGGTAGAGCACTACAGTGTCATAGGGACCGGCTGTGAATGTACTGGCGTAGCTTTCCACCAGACTTTCTTCAAAACTCTTGCTCCACTCGCCCGTATAGCCTTCTTCAAAGGCCACCTTCAAGCCGACGGCAAACTGCAAGTCCACTGATACACCAATGCCGAAGGATTGAGTCTTTGTCTTGACCTTTGAAAAACCATAAGACTGGGAGAAGCCGTAACTGGTCTCCCCCGAGAAATCCCCCCAGGAGCCCAATTCCTCAAACCAGGGCGCCGCCTGCAGGGCAGCCAGGACGGTGGGGTCGCTGTAGGCGTACTCCATCCCCTTATACTTGCCCATCATGCCGTCGTTGTCCCGATCAATGGCGACGACCAGGGCGTTCAGCTTCTGCTTCATCTTATCGCCCTTGTTGGCGATGAAATAGTCTCCCTTATCAATATCGTTGGCGTAGAAATTCTTCACGATGCCGTAGGAATCGGCCGTGTCCTCGTATTCATTTCCTCCGATTATGCCCAGTCTGTAGTAGTAGTCACTGGCCGCAGTTGCAGACGGCTCTCTCAATCCGATCACAAAAACAACCTGCTCCCGGCCCGCTTCATTGTCATCGAAGTTGCCGGAAGCGACCGAGGCGATATAGGTGACGCCGATGGAAGAACCACCGGCTCCGGAAT
>DUUZ01000256.1 GCA_012841255.1 Clostridiaceae bacterium | reverse complement strand
GGCTCACGCCATCGTGACGGAAGCCCGCCTGGAAAAAGAGCAGATCGTTCGCAGCGCCCAGGTGGACGCCGAGCAGGAACTCTTCTTGTACAGGGCCAAGCGCCGCGACGAGGAGGAAGCCTTTATGAAAGAACTGGCCGATTTGGAAAAACGGAAGAAAGAGCTCACCGAAGCCAAGGCAAGATACGAGGATCTGGTCAAGGACGGGGATCAGCTCTTCGACCAGATGAAAGCATACGGGGAACGGCTGGAAAGTGCCCGGATTGACAGGCAGGCCGACGAACTGGACGGTGTCCCTTTTGACCCGCCCCAGCTGACCGTGGATGAAGTACACGGATGCACAGAAGAGGCCATGCCCCTGTGTGAAATCGCGGAAGAAGATCCCGAGAGCATCTTTGCAGAGCCGGACTATTCGTCAGAACCGGAAGACAATGAGCCGGCACCGGAAAGCGATGAGAGCGGCTGCCAGAACAACGGCTGACATTAAGAATAACCGGAGTGCCCGCAGTTCTTCGGGTAATGAATCAGGTGGTCAAGCGCTGCAAACAGATGACAGCGCTTGACCATTTTGATCTGATCCTCCAGGAAGGTGAGATTCGGGGGCTTTAGGCCCCAAAGGGGTCTGGCAAGACAACGGCTATCTGTCTCCTGCCGGGCCTTTTGATTTGATGAGGACCGGAAATCCTTCGCCTTGGACGCACAAAGCCGAAAATATGTTCTGAATTGAGTCCGGGAAATGAATCTCCGCGGCTCCACCATCCTCCACGCAACTCATTACCCGGATGAGACCCCTGAGCCCTTTTATAGGGATGATCTAACTCTTTTTCCCTTTCTTTTCGTCTGCTTCTTCATCCATTCTCCGGCGGATCAGGCTGGTGATCAGGAGGGCAAGGACCAGGGCAATCAGGAGGGCCAGGAAAACCACTGTAATGGCAGTCAGGGGACTCTCGGGCTGTTCTTCAGGATCTTCACCGGGAACATCTTCCCCGGTCTCACCGGGTGCCGGATTCAAGGCCAGCTTGTCTCCGATGCCGGTAATCTCGATCTCACCTTCCGCGGGCAGCTGATCCAAAAGGGCCTGGTAGATGGCGGCATGGTCACTGACGTGTCCGCTTTGGCTTTCTGCCCCCGTCGTTGAAAGATAGAAGACCAGGTCCCCGATCTGTTTAAAGGAGGCCAGGCAATAGCCGGCCTGGCGGATTTGACCTGTCTTCCCCCCGTCGATGATCTTGGTATCCACGCCGGAGTCCGACCCGTAAATGCTGAGATAGTGCACCATGGAGATGCCGTGCGGGTGGGCTTCGGTCCCCTCGGAGGTGTAATAGCGGCTTTCCAGGACCAGGCGCAGGAAGTCGATCTCCCTGACCGCCTTGAGAAGCTGCGTCATATCCCGGGAACTGGAGACATAGTCGGCATGAAAGAGTCCCGTAGTGTTGGCGAAGCTGGAGTCTGAAAGGCCCAGATCCCGGGCATCCTGGTTCATCCGCTCGACGAAGGCAGAAATGCTGCCTGCGGACTCGCGGGCCAGGGTATTGGCTGCATCGCAGCCGGAGCTCAGCATGAGGCCGTAGAACAAATCCCGGAAGGAGACCCGCTCTCCCGCCTGGAAACCTGCGATCGAGGCGTTGAGGGCGGCCAGGCCCTCCAGGTCCCCGGCCTGGACGGTGGCCTTGTCATCCAGATCCTTTCCCTTTTCCTCCAGGAGAAGGTAGGCACTGTAGCCGGTCATCAGCTTGGTCAGGGAGGCGACGTAGACTTTCTCATCCTGGCGGAAGCGCAGAAGATCCCGGGCCTCACCCTCGGAAAACACGGTCAGGCAGACCGTTCGGGAATTCAGATCATCCTGGCCGAAGCGGAAGGGTTTTCCATTGATCATGCCGGTATTGTAAGGGTCGCCCCCGTCTTCGGCAGCCAGGGGTCCGGTCAGCAAAAAGAAAAAAAGCAGGCAGGCAAAAACAAAAACGCATGTCTGCCTGGCCCGTGTCGGGATCGTTGTTTTCATCTGGCTATTTTACCCCAAAAAACACAAAGCCACAGGCAGGGATCGGAGGTATAGGTCACCTGGTGGCGGCAGCCGGCGGGAATGTAAAGGTGGTCGCCCTTTTTCAGCCTGTGTGTTTCGCCTTCGTCCACGAAGAGAATTTGGGCCCGTCCGTCCAGGACAAGGACCCATTCGTCCTCTTCCTGGTCGTAAATACCGCTGGTCTGGCCGGAGGAACAGATCCGCTCAATCCGGACATCCTCCGATGAAAAAAGAGACCGGATCTCCTCCTCCCTGCCCGAGTAAGATAGATCCTGGAATAGATTTTCAATGTAGTCTGACATGGAGGCACCCTCCCTTTTTCTTCCCCAAGCATATCAGGAATCGGTTATGATGGGCAGAAAAGGGGGAGTGCTTATGAAAGAGACGGTGCTTGTCTACAGGGAAATTAAAACTGACGGCGGGGATTATTCCCAGACCCTGGAGCTCCGGGATCAGGTTCTTCGAAAGCCCTGGGGCCAATCAATCAAAGACGACGATCTTTCAGGCGAGCCCCTGGATTTCATCTACGGGGCCTTTGACGGCGGCCGCCTGGTCGGCATGGCCATCCTCCAGGACCGGGGGGAAGCATACAGCCGCCTCCGCTATATGGCGGTCGACCCGGCCTATCAGGGGCGGGGGATCGGGACGGCCATCTGCCGGGAATTTGAGACCCGGTCCAGGGAAAGCGGTAAGGCGGGAATCCGCCTCATGGCCCGGATCAAGGCCGTGGATTTTTATCAGCGGCTGGGCTACCGGAAAGAGGGGAAACCCTATTGCCCCGGGCATATCGCCATTGAACATGTTGATATGATCCTCACTTTTCACGGATAATTATTCAGAAGGTTTGGCACATAGCTTACCGTTTCAGGGAAAGGGACAGGGGAAACGCAGGAACCGCGCTTCTTTTGCTATGATTAGCAAGGCGTCCCGGGCCTTTCAGGCGGCCGGGACCAAGTGAGGACAGATCGTGAACGCACAAGTTTTACAAGAAATATTAATTGCAACAGGTGTCATCGGCGCCTTTTTGCTCCTGGGAGCTTTTTTGCGGGCCAAGGTTCCTCTCTTCAGGCGCTGGCTTTTGCCGGCTTCGGTGATCGGGGGAGTGATCGGCCTTCTTCTGGGCCCGGGGATCTGGGGAGACCGCGCTCCCCTGGCCTTTTCCGCTGACTGGATCAGTTTTTGGGAAGCCCTGCCTGTCATTTTGATCGTCCCCGTCTTCTCGGCCGCACCCCTGGGCACCGGCATGGATCCGGGCGTCAAGAAAAGACGGGTCCGGGATATGGCTCCGGCTGTCCTCCTGATGACGGGCATCTTCGCCCTGGGCGGCAGCATCCAATACATCCTGGGCTATGGAACCAATTTGGTCATCACGGCCATCCGGCCTGAAACCGGCCTTTACCGGACCTTCGGCTATGAATTGCCCCAGGGTTTTGCCGGCGGGCATGGAACAGCGACGGCTGTGGCCAGTATTTTCCAGGACTTCGGCCTGCCCTGGTGGCAGACGGCCCAGGGCGTCGCCCTGACCATGGCCACCATCGGCCTGATCGGGGGCATGCTACTGGGCATCTTCTTCATCAACAGGGCGGTCGCCAAGGGTCAGACCCAGCTCCTGGGCAAATCGGGCAGCATTGACCGGGAGACCCTCCAGGGTTATACCCGGGACATTGACAAACAAAAAAGCCTGGGCCGGGAGACGGTTGTCAGCTCCTCCATTGAAACCATTACAGTCCATCTGACTATCCTGCTCATCGCTTCGGGTCTTGCTTATATTCTGTCTGCCAGGATGCGGGTCTGGTTTCCCCAGATCTATCTGCCGGTCTGGTTCTACGCCCTCCTCCTCATGTACGCCATCAATTTCATCATGCTGAAACTCAAGCTCCAGTGGCTGATCGACCGCAAGGTCAAGGCCAGGATTACGGGGACCCTTTCAGACTTCGCCATTGCTGCCGCCATCATGACCCTGCCGGTCAAGGCGGTCTCAGCCTACATCGTCCCCATCGTTATCATGAGTGTGGTCGGTTTTGTAGGGACCTACTTCGTGACCTTTCCTCTCTTCCGGCGGACCTTTAAGGGCGATTTCGCCTTTGAACGGGCCATCATGAGCTGGGGGGTCAATACCGGAGTCATGATTACGGGAATGACCCTTTTGAAAATCACGGACCCCGAGTATGAATCGCCGGTCCTGTCCGATTTCTCCATGGGTTTTGCACTGATCAGCCTCATCTCCCTGGTGATCAGCCCCATTGACTACAACTTTCTGGCCCAGGGTTCCACCATGGCCAACTTCCTTTGGAATCTGGGGGTGGGAACCTTCTACGCCGCAGTGGCCTTTATCGGCTACCGCATGAGCCGGCGTCCCAAGGCAGAGGTGAAATAAGATGAAGATCGACATTCACGTCCACGTCACGCCCCCGGATATAATCCGGGACTGGGAGAAGATCGCCGAAAAGGAGCCCTATTTCAGGCTCCTGTCGGAAAGCCCCGTCAATAAATTTGCAAGCGCGGAAGACATTGCGGCGGCCATGGATGAGGATGGTTTTGACCGGGCGGTCATCTTCGGTTTCGGATTTCAGGACATGGGGCTCTGCCGCTATGTCAACGACTATGTGATTGAAAAGGCCCGCGAATTTCCCGATAAGCTGATCGGTTTTTCCGCCGTTCTGCCCCAGCATCCGGAGGTTGAAAGGGAACTGGTCCGCTGTTACGAGGCCGGCCTTCACGGCGTGGGAGAGCTCTTCCCCCAGGGCCAGCGCTTTGCCCTGGAGTCCCGGGAAGAGATGTCCGCTTTCGGGGAAACCTGTACCGAGCTTGCCATTCCGGTCATGTTCCATCTGAATGAACCCGTCGGCCACTACTATGCCGGCAAGACGGAAACCTCCCTGTCCCAGGCCGAGGCTTTTGCCCGTCATTTCCCCGACCTTGTCACCATCTTTGCCCACTGGGGCGGCGGTCTTTTCTTCTATGAACTGATGAAGGAGCTCTCAACCGGCCTGTCCCGCGTCTACTACGATACGGCGGCGTCCGTTTTTCTTTACGGCCACAAGGTTTACGACGTAGTCCATACGCTGGGGCTTGCGGACAAAATTGTTTTCGGGAGCGACTATCCCCTGCTACCGCCCCGCCGTTATATGGCGGATCTGGAGGCCAGTATTCTGACTGCGGAAGAGAAAGAAGCCATCCTGGGCGGGAACGCCGCCCGGATCCTGGGTCTTTCGATTGCCTGAATTAATCAAATAAATGTATAAATTTCATGAAAAGAAACGATAGTCACCGTTTACACGGCTTTTCCATTGTATAATGTCGCCACGCACGCAATTGAATCCGGCGTGCATTAAGGAGATGATTAAAATGCAAAAAGCAAACGGTGAAATATTGATAGCAATCGGTTCCATACTGATGATCGTGAGTGCGTCCATCGGTATTCTTCTGGGCCTCCTCTTTACAGTGGCAGGCGCCTGGATCTGGTCCATCCTGGGATGGGCAATCGTTGAATCCGGAGGTGTTCCCGGTCTCACCGGCTTCATCATGGGCCTTGGAGCGGTCGTGGGTATCATCATTATCGCCTTCTCGGTTCTGATGCTGGTGTTCGGAGTCATGAGCTTCAAACGCAAGGGCGATCCCAGGAGGGCCACCTTCCCCCTGGTCATCGGGATCATCTTCACGATCTTCGCAGTCGTGGCTCTGCTCTCAGACTTTTCCGCCTACACGGCTCTGTCTGTGGTTCCGCCCGTCTTGCTCCTGATCGGGGGTATCCTGAACAAGGGTCAGGCCAAAAACCTGCCCCCGGAGGTTCCCTATCCGGGTTACCCGCAAGGTCAGCCTCCCTATCAGCCCTATCAGGATCCCTACCAGCAGCCTTACCAGCAGACACCTCCGCAGCAGCCTTACCAGCCGCCCTACCAGCAGCCTGAAACGCCGCCGCAGGATCCGGGACAGACACAGCCCTAAAGGGGATCGGGCAGAGGCCCACCGGTACATGAATGAACAGCAAAACCTCTCCGGCCGGAGGGGTTTTTGCATCTGTCATAATAAAATCCGGCATGGGTATAATGGAGACAAGAAAGAAGGCGTAATCCGCCGGGAGGCTTACCATGGAAAAAACAAAAGGATCCCCCTATATCGCAG
>DUUZ01000028.1 GCA_012841255.1 Clostridiaceae bacterium | reverse complement strand
TGACCGGCCTGGGCCAGGGGGCAATAGGCCATGGTCAGGATATTTCGCTCCTGCAGCCAGGGCAGAAGATCGTATTCAATGCCGCGGCTGCCAAGATGGTAGAGCAGCTGGTTGACAAGGCAGTTCTTCCCGTATTCAAGTGCGTAGAGTTCCTCCATGTCCCGGGTATCAAAATTTGAGACTCCCCAATTGAGGATCATGCCTCTGTTTTTAAGATCTTCCATGCATTCAGTCACTTCAGAAAGCGGAGTTATCCCGCGCCAGTGGAGCAGGTAAAGATCCAGATAATCCGTCTTCAGTCTCTGCAGGCTGTCTTCACAGGAGGCAAGGTAGGAACGCTTATTGGCATTGTGGGGGTAGATCTTGGAGACCAGGTAAAGATCCTCGCGGGGCACTTCCCGGATCGCTTCCCCGATGATCCGTTCGGCGCCTCCATTGCCGTACATCTCGGCCGTATCGATCAGGTTCATGCCGCTGTCTATCCCGGCCCTGAGGCTGGCGATTTCGGTCTTTGCATAAGTGGTTTTTTCTCCGAAATGCCAGCTGCCCTGGCCGATGATGCCGGCCTCCAGTCCGTTTTTTGTCTTTAGCATGCATAACCTCCCGGTACTTGGTCTTTGACCCATTATCGCATGGGGAAAAAGACATATGTTCAGTCCTCCCGGCTTGGGGAGCTATGCGGTCTTTTCCCTGATACTTTCAGCTTCTGATTGAAAGCCGGCAATTCTTAACTTATTATAGGACCAACTTATAGGCTGCAGTTCAACGGATCACTCCCACTTTCCCAATCATCGGTTCCCGGTGCTGCGGAACAGTGGCTCCGCCACACCCTGGTAATCGAGGGGCCCAATCCTTGTGAAAGAGCGGGAAATGATGGACCATAAATTCAGACAAAATTTACTTCTCATAGCCTTTGGGGTCTGCCTCTTCGCCGCACTCTTTAACCTGACCGCTGTGATGGGATTCTTGCGGGGAATCTTCAAGGTTCTTCTTCCCGTCATTGCCGGCGGCATTCTTGCACTATTTCTCAATGTCCCGGTGACAGGGATCCGCAAAAGACTGGAGCGGCTTTTCAGCCGCAGGAAAAAGGCACCGTCAGGAAAACTGATCCAGATCCTGAGCTTTATCATTGCGATGACAGCCGTTCTGCTGGTGCTGTCGCTGGTCGTTATCCTGCTTGTCCCCCAGCTGGTCCGTTCAGTGCAAAGCATATATGAGCAATTGAAGATCAAAATACCCGAGTGGATCGAATTCCTGGACAACCCGGATCTGGAGGAAGCCTGGCTCAACAAGCTGATCTCAAATATTAATCTGGATAAGGTCATGACCAGCATCTCCAGCAGTATTGAGAAATTACTTACCCAGACGGTAGGTATCCTGTCGGTGACGGCCAATTTCCTTGTCACCGCATTCTTCGCCATTATCTTCTGCGTTTATATGACCTTCGAGAAGGAACGCCTGACCAGCCAGACCAAGGCACTTGTGCGTGCCTATCTGAAACCCAGTTGGAGCGACAGCATTCTCCGCTTCTCCAATATGTTCTCCAAGACCTTTGCCAGCTTCCTGACCGGACAGTGTGTGGAGGCGGTTATTTTAGGCGTCTTGATGTTTCTGGCCTTCACCCTCTTCAAATTGCCCTACGGGAGTCTTGTGGGTGTACTGACGGCGGTGCTGGCCATCATTCCATTCATCGGCTCCTACATATCCGGTGCGGCCAGTCTTCTTCTGACCTTCCTCTTCGATCCGTCCGCAGTGCTCCGCTGCCTCCTGGTCTATGCCTCCGTCCAATTCGTGGAGAACCAGTTCATCTATCCGCGTGTTGTGGGAAGCTCGGTCGGTCTGTCCCCCCTGTACACGCTGATGGCAGCCTTGATCGGCGGCAAGCTCTTCGGTATTCCCGGCATCCTCTTCTTTATCCCCCTGACTGCTGTGGCGGTTGAGCT
>DUUZ01000255.1 GCA_012841255.1 Clostridiaceae bacterium | reverse complement strand
TCTCTACCTGGTCCTTCACCTTCTGATCCGGGCCGGTATCATCGGACCCTTTGTCCGCGGAATCCTGAACGTAGCCTGCATCAATATCGTGGCCGCCGTCAGCCTCAACCTGGTCACCGGCCTTCTGGGCCAGCTGGTCCTGGGCCACGCCGGTTTCATGCTGATCGGTGCCTACACCTCGGCTCTGATCACCAAGAGCAGCACACTTCCGCTGGGGGTATCACTGCCCCTGTCCCTGCTGGCGGGCGGTTTCATGGCCGCCGTCATCGGCCTGGTCATCGCCTTGCCGGCCCTGCGCCTGCGGGGGGACTATCTGGCCATTGTCACCCTGGGTTTCGGGGAGATTATCCGGGTTGTGGCCAACAACCTGTCCTTTACCGGAGGGCCGGCGGGCCTTTCCGGCATCAAGTCTCTGACCACCAAACAGAGCCCTTCGGGTATGTTCGACCTGATCTTCCCCATCACGGCCTTTGTCATCTTCTTCAGCTATACCTTCGGGACGTCCCGGCACGGCCGGGCGGTCCGCAGTATCCGCGAAGACGAGATCGCAGCCGAGAGCAGCGGGGTCAATACGACCTACTACAAACTCCTGGCCTTCGCTTTGGCAGCCCTCTTTGCCGGTATCGCGGGCGGCCTTTACGCCCACCAGATCGGTGTCATCGCACCGTCCCGCTTCGATTTCAATCGATCGGTTGAAATCCTTATGATGGTGGTTCTGGGCGGCATGGGTTCCATTACGGGGGCCATCATCAGTGCAGCCTTCCTGACGGCTTTGCCGGAACTTTTAAGAAGTGCAGGGAAACTTCTGTCCAATGTCCTGCCCGGCGCCATGACTGGTTTCTTCAACAATTTCGACCAGTACCGTATGCTGATCTACAGTGTATTGCTGGTCCTGGTCATGCTCTTCCGGCCCCGGGGTCTTCTGGGACGGTCGGAGCTTTCGGTGACGCCCCTGGTTGAATTCTTCATTCCGAAGAAGAGAAAGGATGGTGCCCGATGAAGCCCGCTGTCCTCCATGTTGAAGACCTGACCATCCATTTCGGAGGCATCCATGCCCTGGAAGCTGTCTCCTTCTTCGTGAAAGAGCAGCAGATCGTGGGCCTGATCGGACCCAACGGGGCGGGGAAGACCACGGTCTTCAACCTGCTCACCGGCGTTTACCAGCCGGACCGGGGGGATATCTACCTGGAAAACAAGAGTCTGCTCCGCAAGAAGACCTACCAGCGCTGCCGCATGGGAGTGGCCCGGACCTTTCAGAATATCCGCCTCTTCGGGGATCTGTCGGCTGCCGACAACATCAAGGTGGCCATGAACGATCAATTCCGCTATCCGCTGGCCTCCGGCATCATCCGGGGCCGGGGCTACAGGCAGGGGGAGCGTTCAGCCGCCGAGCATGCGGACCTCCTTTTGGACATGATGGGGCTGGGCGGCAATGCAGATCTGATGGCCCGCCAGCTTCCTTACGGCCAGCAGAGAAAGCTGGAAATCGCCCGGGCATTGGCGGCCCGGCCCAAGATTCTGCTTCTGGACGAACCGGCCGCCGGCATGAACCCGACGGAAACCGAGGAGCTGAAGGATATGATCCGCATGATCCGCGATCAGCTGGGCATTTCCGTCCTGCTCATCGAGCATGACATGAATGTGGTCATGGATCTTTGCGAGTTTATCTTCGTCCTTGACTACGGGCGGATTATCGCCCGGGGGACCAGCGACAAAATCCAGAACGACGCCAAGGTGATCGAGGCCTATCTCGGAGGGGAGCTGAACGGCGACTATGCTTAGAGTTACGAATCTTTCCGTTTATTATGACGCCATCCAGGCGGTCAAAGAAGTCTCCTTCCATGCCGGCCCGGGTGAGATCGTCACCCTGATCGGGGCCAACGGTGCCGGGAAAACGACCATCCTTCATACCATTTCCGGCCTGATCCGGCCGCGCCAGGGTTCCATTCATTTCGACGGCCGGGATATCACGTCGCTTCGGGCGGACAGGATCCCCGGTCTGGGCCTGGTCCAGGTTCCCGAGGGGCGCAGGGTCTTCTCCCGCATGTCGGTGGCAGAGAACCTGGAGATGGGTGCCTACAGCCGCAAGGATGACTGGAAGGGGGACTATGAGCATGTCCTGGAGCTTCTGCCCCGTCTTCGTGAACGCCGCAGCCAGATCGCAGGAACCCTGTCCGGGGGCGAGCAGCAGATGCTGGCCATCGGCAGGGCGCTGATGAGCCGGCCCCGCATGCTGTTGCTGGATGAGCCGTCCATGGGCCTGTCCCCCCTGCTTGTCGGTGAGGTCTTTCGCCTGATCCGGGACATTAACAATGAAGGCATGACCATTTTACTGGTTGAGCAGAATGCCCGGATCGCCCTGACCCTGGCCAGCCGGGCCTATGTATTGGAAACCGGTAAGATTATCATGGAGGGCGACGCCTCGGAACTGATCGACAAAGAGGAGGTCAAAAAGGCCTACCTGGGCGGTTCGTAAGTTTCTCTTACGGGTAAGTGTGGCGGTTGTGGTTCTCCCACTCGGAATAGACCAGCCCGGGGACGGACGAGAGTTTCATGGAAAGGGCCTCATCCGTCAGGCCGGGAGGCAGCCGCAAGTGTAATCGGACACTTGTCGTCCCCACCTCATCCTCATCCGTTTTGACCATGTCAATCGAGCGCAGGCTGACGTTGTTGTCGGAGAAGACCTGGTTAACGTTCCCGATAAGCTTGGGATCCGTGTAGAAGGTTATGGTGAGGGTGCGAAAATTTTTCCAGGACAGCGTTCTTTGCAGCCGGTCCAGGACCACCAGGACCAAGACGCTCAAGACAGCCGCAGAGATCCCGATGATATAAAGCCCGGTCCCCGCCGCCAGGCCAAGGGCCGAGCAGATCCAGAGGGTTGCGGCCGTGGTCAATCCCTTGACCCGGTTCTGGGTCCGCATGATGGTGCCGGCACCGATGAAGCCGATTCCGCTGACCACCTGGGCGGCAATCCGCCCCGGATCTCCCATGGGCAGGCCGCTTGCCCCGTCGATGAAGGCAAAGCGGGACACGATTACAATCAGGGCGGAGCCCACAGCCACCAGGATGTGCGTGCGAAGTCCCGCCGAATGGTTCTTCAGCTCTCTTTCCAGGCCGATTATTCCGCCTAATACCGCAGCCAGGGCTATTCTCAAAACAAGTTCAAGCTCAATACTCATGTTCTCGATCCCTTTCATACCC
>DUUZ01000254.1 GCA_012841255.1 Clostridiaceae bacterium | reverse complement strand
TAAGCTATTCATCCATCAAAAAGGGTGGATCGTATTGCTCGTTGCACTCCTGCTGCGAATGACTGCCAGCCTGCTTTTCCCTGTCGCTATCGATCCTGCTGTAGAGGAGTTTAAGATTGACTACTTGACAATTCTCGCGCCTTTCGAAGGAGAATTGACAGAGGAGAGCAAGGAGGGCATTGAAAACTTGTCGCAGCAATTTGGCGATGCCGCAAAAGATAATGAACGCGCGCTCAGCGAATTTTTCGCTGGGCAACTCGACGAATCCGCTTATCGCTTACGGACACAGGCAAACGATGACTTACTGGACAAGAAACCTGCCTTTGATTTGCTTTTTCAGCAGTATGCCTTTGCGCGGGAGGCACCGGAAAGTCGTTTTTTGCTCTACACGAATGGTTGGCGGTCTTTATTCCAACATAATCCATATGACTTTATACTCTATTTCGCGCTGCTATTAATACTTGTACCGGTTTTCTTGAATGAAAGCAAAAATGAAATGTGGGATTTGCTCTTGAGCACGAAAGCCGGTGAACGGCCAACCGTGTTAGCAAAACTTACATTAGCTTACGGCCTAACCCTGGCCCTCTTGTCAGCTTCCTTCCTCTTTGATCTGGGTCTTGCTGCCTGGCGGTACGGACTGCCGCATCCCAATTTCCCCCTGCAGAGCATCTCTCTTTTTGGCACATCAACCAAACCGTTTTCAATCGCACAGGCTGCTGCGGTATTACTGGGCCTGCGTTTGATCGGCGGACTTTGGTTCGCTTCCTTGATCCTTTTCCTTGCCAATTTCACACGTCGCTATAGTGCCACCCTCATGAGTGCGGCCAGTCTTCTGGTCATTCCATTGATTCTTGGAACATATCAGCAAAACGCCTACCTGGCCGGACCGATCGGTCTCTTGCTGGGCACCCCTTTTCTGCGCGGTGATGAGAAGCGCAACATTGGCTATATCGGGGAAAAACTTGGTCAGACATTCAAGGAGTGGCCGAACTCGCTGCTGGCAGGACTGGTGTTGCTTGCGCTTGTCATGTGGCTGGCTCTGAGCTTATCTTTGCTGATCGACCGAAGCAGCCGTTGGCGCATGAAGATTCGCTTGCGCGCGCCAAGACTGGCCCGGATGTCCACTCTTTTCCTCATGCTTGGACTTCTTCTCTCAAGCCTTTCTTGCGCCTCTCTCTCAGGCCTCGAAGAAACAGAAGTTGAGATACTTTTCAATTCTGAAATGTCGTCCGCCCATGCCTGGCGTGAGTATCGTGTTTTTTCTGACTACAACAGTGACAGTCCCGGTTTTCTTCGCCTCCTCAATGTGGATACAGGAGAAGAGACGGCTTTACTGCATCTGCCGCTACTCAAAGAAAACGAAGAATTTGACTCGAACTTCTTTGCCCATGATCATCTTGTCTACCTCCTGTTCAGGGATGACTACAATGGTGAAAACCCCGCCATGAAGATTTACGAACTTAATTTACAGACCTTTGACCTGAGACCGATTTACCAAAAACTCTTTCGTTCACCCTTTGAATTGAGTTTGAGATTGCCTCGTAAATTGGAGAATTTCTCTTACTATTCGCACTACAGCATTTACAACTTTTTCTTGCACCGCGGCAAACTGTATTTCCACGACTCGACTTATGCGCAAATCAAGAGCCTTGATTTACGCAACGGCCAGTTCGATCAGGTCGCTCATTGTCTGGCAGGAAACTACAGCTTTTATGGTGACCGCTTATACACGATCGACAACTCTCACCAGCTCGTCTGGCTGGATCTATCCAGCGGAGAAGAGGGCAGCTTGAAAGGTGTCTATTCGGACAACTTCATACTGGACGGTGACCTGATTTTTTACCAAAATCCTCTGGAACAAAGACGTTTATATGCTTACAGCCTGAGCACAGAAGAGAGCTGGCCGATCAGTGAAGGCAGCGTTTTTGCCAATTTTCAAGTGTCGAAGGATCGTATTTATTTTGAAGTTCGCAGTCAGGACGCGAGCGGCCTTTACTCAGCTGCCAAAGATGGAACGGCTCTACGCCTATGCCTGCAGGAGGAGGCATTCCGCCACTTTTATGCATTTCCGCAGGCAGAAGGTTTGCTATATCTGCCGGCTTCTGAAGAAACGAGCGAATGGCAATGGTTCGAATAGCGTTTGGATCGAATATCTGATCTGACAAGCACCAATGCCAGCTTGATCATTGTAGATGTCTGTCTAAAGATGCTCCGTTTTTGATGAGACAAGGATATTCAATCGTAAGGGGAGCCGTTTGGGTTCTTACCAAAAAAATATTTGAGCCTGGCTGCCTAAAACCTGTCTAGCTTTTCGTCCGCACCCCCAATACAACTGTTACTGTTCCGCGCAAAAGGGGCCGCCTCCAGCTCGAGACGACCCCTTCACAATTTCTTACAATGACAATCTGTTCTTATTCCACCAGGTCCGAATCGTCGAAGACGTCTCCGCACTCGGGGCAGAACTTGGGCGGCTGGGTCGGATCTTCCGGCTCCCATCCGCACTTGTCGCAGCGGTAGAGCTTGACAACCGGCCGGGAGGCCCCGCAATTCTCGCAGAACTTTCCGGTATTAGTGGTACCGCATTCCGCACAAACCCAGTGCTCATGCGCAGGCTTTGAGGCTCCGCAATTGGCACAGAATTTCCCGGTATTGGTGGCATGGCCGCACTCATCGCATTTCCAGACAGGAACCTCGGTCGTACCGACGGGGACCGTCGCCTGGGGCTGGGCCTGGGCCTGCTGCTGGGCGCCTTGCTGGAAGAGCTGGCCGGCCTGGCCGCCCCCCGCCATCTGCGCCATATTCATGCCGGCGAAGGCCATGAAGGGACCGGCGCCCTCGTTGGAGGCTGCTGCCCGCATGGCATCGGCCTGGGCTCCGACAAGACCTGCCGCCGCCATGGTGGGATCGCGGTAGACTGCACTCTTTTGCAGTTCCTTGATCATCTTTTCGTCTTCTTCCGAGGCCTTGACTGACTGCAGGCCGATGGAGACGACGGAAATACCGCGCAGGTTGCGCCATTTCTCGGTCAGGACCTCGTTCAGGACCTGGGCGATCTCCTCGGTGTGCCCGGGCAGTTCGCTGTAGCGGACACCCATGGCCGAGATCTTGGCAAAGACCGGCTGCAGGGCATTCATGAACTCGGCTCTCAGCTGGTCATCCATGCGTCCGCGAAGATAAGGCTCCTCCACGTTTCCGGAGACATTGGTATAGAAGAGGAGGGGGTCCTCCACCTTGTAGGAATATTCACCGAAGGCCTTGATGGCGATGTCGACATCCAGCCCGATGTTCTTGTCGATGACCCGGAAGGGAACTGCGTTGGCCGTACCGAACTTATTGTTCATCATTTCCTTCATATTGAAGTAATAGACCCGCTGATCCTTGCCCGTGTCACCGCCGAAAGTGAAGCGCTGGCCGATGCGCTTGAAGGTACCGACAATATTTTGACCCAGGGAACCGTAGAAAAGCGACGGTTCCGTCGAAGTATCGTAGACATACTCACCGGGCTCGGCCGAGAAATCCACCACCTTGCCCTGTTCAACAATAATCATGCACTGACCGTTGTTGACGGCGATGATGGAGCCATTCGAGATAATGTTGTCTTCACCCTTGACATTGCTGCTTCGTGAAGAGGTGCGCTTTTGCCCCTTTCGGACGATCACATCGTCAGGCAAGGCGTCACTGTAGAAAAACTCGCGCCACTGGTCGGCCAATACACCGCCGAGCGCCCCTCCTGCTGCTTTGAGTAAGCCCATAGTCTTCTCCTTTTCCTCTCGCTTTTTTAATTGATTACGGTTGTATTTAACCGTATACGTCCCACGTGATAGGTAAATCTTATCTTACCACAAACAGGGGAAAACCCTGTTTGTTTATGCACTGTGCCCAAGCCTTTGCAAAACTGTCCGGGCGGCGTGAAGGCCGCTGGCTCCAGCCTGCGAAAGACCCCTGGTAATGCCCGCGCCGTCACCGATGGCAAAGAAGTTGTGAAGACCTGTTTCGAAGTCCCGGGAAAGTTCCAGGCGGCCGCTGTAGAACTTGACCTCCACCCCGTAGAGGAGGGTATCGGCATTGGCCGTCCCCGGTGCCAGATGATCCAGGACCGCCAGCATTTCCATGATGTTGTCCAGGTGCCGCTTGGGCAGGACCAGGCTGAGATCGCCCGGAGTCGCATCCAGGGTGGGGCGGACGAAGCTCTTGGACATGCGGTGGTCGTTGGTTCGCCGGCCGTCGCGCAGATCCCCCAGCCGCTGGACCATGACGCCGCCGCCCAGCATGTTGGACAGGGAGGCGATGTGCTTGCCGTAGCGGTAGGGCTCCTTGAAGGGTTCGGTAAAACGGTTGCTGACCAGGAGGGCAAAGTTGGTGTTGTCACTTCGCAGGGCCGGGTCCTCGAAGCTGTGGCCGTTGACCGTGATGATGCCGTCGGTATTCTCCGTGACCACATAGCCGTAGGGATTCATGCAGAAGGTGCGGACAACATCGCTGTACTGGCGGGTCATGTACTTGAGCTTGGCTTCATACATGGCATCCGTGATCTCCTTGAAGACCAGGGCGGGCAGTTCCACCCGGACTCCCAGGTCCACCTGGTTGTTCAAAAGAGGCAGGTGCAGTTTTTTACAGACATTGCTGAACCACTCGGCCCCCGCCCGCCCCGGGGCGGCGATCAGGATGCCGCATTCGACAGGGCCTTTGGACGTTTCCAGGATGTAGGAGTCGGGCTCGATCCCGTTCTTGTGATTGATGGCCTTGCCGGCCTTCATGGGGATAATGTCCTCCACGGTGGTCCGGGTCATGAGATCCACCCGTTCATTCAGCCAGTCGTAAAGCCGCTCCAGGATCTTCTTGTTGTTCTCCGTTCCCAGATGCTTGACCCGGGCATTCAGAAGATGGATGTCGTGGGCGATGGCCTTGCGGCGGATGACCTCGGCTGCCGGCGTTTCCGTCGAGAAGACTTCATCGGTTGCCCCGAATTCCCGGTTGACCCGGTCGACATCATCGATCAGGGAGAGAACATGGGCAGGCTCCAGGTAATCGGTCAGCCAGCCGCCGAACTCGGTTGTAAAGTTGAACTTGCCGTCGGAAAAGGCACCCGCTCCCCCAAAACCCCGCATGATGGCACAGGGTTTGCAGTGGATGCACTGCTTGACCTTGCCCTCCAGGATGGGACACTGGCGGACGGCGACAGGATCACCCTGCTCCAGGACCGTGATCTTCAAATCCGGACGCTGGCTGATCAGCTCATGCGCTGCGAATATACCGGCCAGGCCGGCCCCTATGATGGCAACATCTGTTTTTTTCATGGCTCTTCCTCATCCGTAATCACCGGCAGTAAAACCGGCAGAACAAGAACTATGATAGCACGCTCGTGTAAACTATTGTCATATTGGAAACAGTTCACCAAAAGGGAGTGTTTATGGGAGAAAACCGTCATGACAGAAGCAGGCTGATCCTGCCTGCGGGTGCCCTGAAAAAACTGGAAAAATCCTCGGTCCTGGTCGCAGGACTTGGAGGTGTCGGTTCCTGGGCGGCTGAAGCCCTGGCCCGGGCAGGGGTCGGTCGTCTGGTCCTGGTGGACTTTGACCGCATTACACCCTCCAACCTCAACCGCCAGCTCTATGCCCTGGAAAGCACGCTGGGAGAAGCCAAGTGCGATGTGGCCAGAAACCGGCTTTTACAGCTTCATTCGGGGATCCGGGTCGACTGCTATATCGAAAGGCTGGAAGCAGGATCCACGGGCGATTTTCTTGACCGGGCAGCTCCTTTGGACTATCTGCTGGATGCCATCGATGACATCAGCGCCAAGGCAGACCTGATCGTGGCCGCAAAAAAGCGCGGCATCCCGGTGATCTCCTCCATGGGAACCGGCAACAGGCTGGACCCCTCCTGTCTCTTTATCACGGATCTTTACCAAACACAGGGGGATCCCCTGGCCCGTATTCTCCGTCAAAGACTTCGGAAACTCAATGTCGATGAACTGAAGGTCGTCTGCTCCAGCGAGACGCCCATCCGCCATGACGGCGGGCCGGGCATGATCGGGAGCAGCCCTTTCGTGCCGCCCTCGGCAGGTTTCCTCCTGGCCTCCCAGGTGATCAGGGATCTGGTGTCAGATCCGGGGCCGGCCGGCGGCTCCGGATAAAGCGGACCAGGGAGAAAAGGGAAAAACATAAGACATTGACCATGACAATGACCGGCCCTGAGGGCAGGTCCAGGGCATAGGATAAAAATAATCCCGATACAAAGCAAACCAAGGAGGCTGCAGCCGAAATAAGGGTCACGCCCTTGAAGCTGCCCGAAAGCCGCATGGCCGAAAGAGGCGGGAAGATAATCAGGCTGGAGATCAAAATGGCGCCCATGATCCGCATGCCCAGTACCACTGTCACCGAGGCCAGAACGGCCAAAAGGGCATTCCACAGTCCCGCCCGGACCCCGGAGGCCCGTGCAAAATTCTCATCAAAAGTCACGGCGAACAGATTGTTGTAGGAGAGGGTGAATAACAAAGTCACGGCCAGGGACAAGATGACAGCCAGGATCAGGTCCCCCCGGCTCATGGACAGGATACTGCCGAACATGAAGCTGTGAAGATCGGTATTCATGCCGCTTGAAAGCGAGATCACAATGACTCCCACCGCCATACTGGCAGACGACAGCATGGCGATGGCGGCATCCCCCCGGATCCTGCTGCTGTCGCTCAGGCGCAGGAGCAGAAAGGCGGCTGCCATGACAACCGGGATGGCCACGGCCAGGGGCGCTGCAGACAGGGCCATGGCAAGAGCCAGGGCGCCAAAGGCCACATGGGACAGGCCGTCCCCGATCATGGCATAGCGGGTCAGAACCAGACTGGTGCCCAGGAGCGAAGCGCAAAGGGCGACCAGGGCGCCGCCCAGAAGGGCCCGGAGAAGAAAACCGTAGGAGAAAAAATCAAGGAAGAAACTCATGCATGTCCCCTCTCTTCGCCCGGCAGGTAGGAGGCGACCAGTTCGCTCTCCATGTAAGCCTCAGTCGTCCCGAAGTAGTAATGACCGTAGCCCAGGTGGAGGACATGGTCGGAATTCTTGGTCACGCAGTGGATATCGTGGGAAACCATGACAATGGTCACCCCGTCCTCATTCAATTCCCGGATCAGGCGGTAAAAGTCGTGGGAAACGATGGGATCAAGGCCCGCCACCGGTTCATCCAGTAAAAGAAGTCCGCTTGAGGCAACCATGGCCCGGGCCAGAAGAACCCGCTGCCTCTGCCCTCCGGAGAGTTCCCGGAAGGAGCGTTTCTGCAGCGGTTCAAGGGCCAGGCGCTCCATGGCCCGGTCGGCTTCCCTCCTGTCTTCCTTTGTATAAAAGGAAACAAAGCCATGCCGGTTCAGCCGGCCCGAAAGGACGATCTCCCGGACCGTGGCGGGGAAGTCCCTTTGCTCGGGGATCTGCTGCGGCAGATAGCCGATCCGGTAGGCCTTGAGGGCCTCACTTCGGGTGATGGTCCCCGATACCGGTTCCTTGAGGCCCAAAAGCCCCCGCAGAAGTGTTGTCTTCCCCGATCCGTTCTCACCGATGATGGCCAGGTAATCCCCTTCATCAATGGAAAAGGAAAGATCACGGACCACCCTCCGCCTGTCGTAGGCAAAAGACACATTCTCCAAAGTCAGAAGGCGGCTCATCGGGACAACCCCCGTTTCAGTCTCAGGGTATTGTCATGCATGATGGACAGGTAGGTCGCCCCGGCTTCCAGTTCGTCCTTGGACACATTGTGGGCGGTATGAAAGAGGAGTTTCCCGGCCCCCGTCTCCTCTGCGATCAGGTCGGCCAGTTTCTCGTCAGAAAATTCAATATGGAAAATGTAGGGGATGGACTCCTCCTGGACCCGGGAAATAATGCCGGCCACGGTTTTGGGCTTGGCATCGGTTTCCGCCGCACAGCCGGGAAAGGCCGCCGTATAGGCCAGGCCGTATTCACTGGTGAAGTAAATCAGGGGGAAACGGTCGGCTACGATCATCTCCCGGACCTGAGCTTCCTCCACAATCTTGCGGAATTCCCCGTCGATCCCGAGCAAGCCCTCTTTCAAAGTCGCAAGGTTTGTCCTGTAAAGTGCCTCCCGCCCGGGATCGGAAGCCGCCATCCGGTCCGTGATCCCCTCTGCAATCAGAAGGGCATTTTTGGGCGACGTCCAGATATGTTCATCATAGGCATGGAGCTGGGGGATATCACTGTGGTCATGATCATGGTGATCGTCGTCGTCTTCCAGGATCCCCTCATGGGATTCTTCCAGCAGGCTGACAAAATCCATCATGCGGACCGTCTTGCCCCGGTAAATTTCCGCAGCTTCAATCAGGCGTTCCACCCAGGCATCCGAGATCCCGCCGTTGTAGATGAAAAGATCACATTCTGCGATACGGACGACTTCCCTGGGGGAGGGTTCATAAGTATGGCTTTCGGAACCGGGGGGCAGAAGCATCATGACATCAACCTCCTGGCCGCCGATGGCCCGGACAAAATCGAAGGGCGGGAAAATGGTGGTCACAATATCCAGCCGGCCATCCGTCCCTTTCTCAGGCGCTTTGGCGGCACATGCTGAAAGCAGGAAGCTCACGACAATAATAAAAGTGATCAAGAGGGCAATTGCCCTTCCCTGATTAATCCTCCCCGTCACATCAGATGTTCTCATCATGCCGGGTCCCCCTTCCGCTGGTCTCCTATTAGAATACCATCATGGCCGCCTGATAAAACAAAAGTTCTGCTGTAATCGCAAAAGCGCAGAATATTGCGGCTGTGGCAATACGGGGGATGGCCAGCCGCAAGGGCAAGAGAGCGTAGGGGCGTTCCAGAAATCTGTAGACCATGTGCAGAACCACATCCGCAAGGAGCCAGACGGCCGGGATCAGGAAAACCTCGAATCGGGTTCCTTCCCGTTCCAGCATGGCCAGGGCATAATAGCGGGCGGCGGCATTCTCAGGCATGAGAAAAAAGAGGGGGAGCGCCGTAATGAAAGGCGCCAGGGCGAAAAACCAGTAGATGGTGTAAACCGTGTCTTTCTTCATTTTTTTCTGGCGCATAGAGCTGCGAAGACGCCGTCGCCGTGGCCTTCCCGTACTTCATGGAGCAGGTTGTCAAAACTGTAGACCGTCTGCCGGATCCGGGTCACTTGGAAGCCGGCATACTCCAGTTCACCCAATACGGTCCGGGTTCCCCGAAAATAGGCCTCCTTATAAAAGGGATCCTCATCCTGGGCTTCCAGGTAGACTTCACCCAGAGGGGCATCAATATCCACATGGCCCAAAATCAGGTGGCCGCCGTCTTCCAGGACCCGCCGGCATTCCGCAAAAACGGGAGCCAGCAGGGGCAGGTAGCAGTCGACCGTGATCATGAAAACAGCATCAAAGGAAGCGTCATCAAAAGGCAGCGCCTCCCCCACGCCGGGAATGACCTGGATCCCTCGCTTGCGGGCGTAGGCCGCCATGGCCTCCGAGGGCTCAACTCCCAGGGGGATCCCCAGGGCGCTCGCAAAGCGGCCGGTTCCGACCCCCACTTCCAGAGCCCGGGTGAAGGGCGGTGTCACCTGGCGGACGGCTTCGATCTCGGATTCCAGGATCAGGGGATTGTCTTCAAACCACTGATCGTATTCATCCGCCAGGTTATTGAATAGCTCATGCGCGCTCACAGTCGCCTCCCTGAAGGAGTCCGGGGAAGGGCTGCATCAATTCATGGAGCTTTTTCAGGGCAAACTTGATCTGCTCTTCCTTGTGTTCGCTGGTCAGGCAGAAACGCAGGCGGGCCTGGCCCCGGGCTACGGCAGGGAAGACGGCCGGCGGCACGATGATGCCTTCATTTTCCAGCTGTTTGGACAGCATGAAGGCCACTTCGTCCGGTCCGATCATGATGGGGGTCACCGCACTCTCCCCGGCCAGGCAGGTGTCCATCCCGTAACTGTTCGCTTCTTCCAGGAAGATCCGGATATTCTCACGAAGCCGTTCCACCCGACTGTTGTCCCGCTCCATGATCTCGATTCCCTTGAGGACGGCGGCCGCCAGGGGCGGGCTGATACCGACCGAGAAGACAAAGCCCGGGAGATTGTAGCGCAGGTATTCAATCAGGTTGTGGCTGCCGGCCAGGTAGCCTCCGCAGGTGCCGAAGCCCTTGGACAGGGTCCCCATGTGGATATCGATATCCTTGGGGTCTATGCCGAAATGCTCATCGACGCCGCGGCCGGTCTCGCCCAGGACCAGCATGGAATGGGCCTCGTCCACCATGAGGAAACAGTCGTATTCCTTTTTCAGGCGGACAAACTCGGGGACCGGTGCCACATCGCCGTCCATGCTGTAGGCCCCCTCGATGATGATCAGGACCTTTTCGTAACGGTCCCTGCGGCTCTTCAGAAGCTGCTCCAGGGCCTGGTAGTCATTGTGCGGGAAGGGGCGGGCATCGGCCTGGGCCATGCGGACCCCCTCGGTGATGGAGTTATGGCTCAAGACATCGTAGAGGATCAGGTCCCGGCTGGTGCAGAAATTGCCAACGAAGGTCACGTTGGTGGAGTGGCCGCCGACAAGGACCAAAGCATCCTCTGTTCCCTTCCAGCGGGCCAGGGCCCTTTCCAGATCCTGATGGACGGTCTTCTCACCGGCGATCAGGCGGCTGCCGCTGGCTGAGGTGCCATACTGCTCAATCGCGGCCACTGCCGCTTCATTCACTTCCGGGTCGCCCGAGAGGCCCACATAGTTGTAGGAGGCGAAATTCAGCATCTTTTTTCCGTTGATGTAGGACACGTCCCGAAGGTGGGAATCCTGGGCCACGAAATAGGGATTGCCGAACATCTCGATGGCATCCATGAGCGATGCCCGGCGTTCTGCGAAAGCCTTGAATTCAGGGGTTTCCTCAAAGGTCCGGATCCGGAGAACGGCGCAGGGGGCTTCCCCTTCATCGGCCAAGGCTCCCCGGCTTCCGTCGGAGAACTCCCCGTTCAGCCGCCGGTAAACCAGGGCCGCAATATCGTTGACGGTAAGATCGCGGTCAAAGAGCCGTTCATCAATGGCCAGGCCGAAACGGACCTCGGCATGGGTCAGAAGCGAGATGCTCTGCAGGCTGTCCCCTCCCAGATCCTGGGAAAAGTAGGATGAAGGGTCAATGTCTTCGGTATCCCGGGTCAGAACTTCCGCCACCAGGGTCTGGACAGTCTTCCGGACTTCGAAAAAGCTGGGATCCGATGCCATCTCAGGCTGGAAGTAAACGGAGGTCACAAGCTCCGCCTCCTCCG
>DUUZ01000027.1 GCA_012841255.1 Clostridiaceae bacterium | reverse complement strand
CCGTGCGCTTTCACTTGATGCGAAAAAAGAACTGGCCGAGGAACTGCGGGACTGTATTATTGAGACCGTGGCCCGGACCGGCGGCCATCTGGCGCCCAATCTCGGGGTCATTGAACTCACCATCGCCCTTCTTTCGGCCGGAGACTTCCCCCGGGACTCTGTCATCTTTGATGTCGGCCACCAGTCCTATGCCTGGAAGATCCTGACCGGCAGGCGGGATCTCTTTCCGACCCTGCGCCAGGAGGGGGGCCTTTCGGGCTTCCCCAAAACTTCCGAAAGCGAATTTGATGTCTTTAATACCGGCCACAGCAGTACCTCCATTTCGGCTGCCCTGGGCCTGGCCCGGGCCAAGAGGGCCAAAGGCGATCACAGCTGGACCATCGCCCTGATCGGCGACGGAGCACTGGGTGCCGGCATGGCCTTTGAGGCCTTGTCGGATGCCGGCCAGAGCCACGAGAATCTCCTGGTCATCCTGAACGACAACCAGATGTGCATCGACCAGGCCGTGGGCGGCATGGCCAGACATCTGGAGCAGCTTAGGACCAGCACCCGCTATATCCATATGAAGACGGTCTGGGAGAAAAGACTTGAGAAACTGCCCCTCCTCGGCCGGCCGCTTCTCCAAATGCTGGCCCGGCAAAAGAGGCGCTGGCGCTCGTGGAAGAAGGAAGCCGGGGCCATCTTCGAGCAGCTGGGCTTCCGCTATTACGGGCCGGTCGACGGCCATGAGATCGGGGACCTGGAACGCCACCTGAAGGCGCTGCGCCTGATCCGGGGTCCGGTGCTCCTTCATGCCATCACGGTCAAGGGCAAGGGCTATTGCTATGCCGAGGATGAACCCGAGATCTTCCACGGTGTCTCTCCCTTCGATACCTCGAACGGCCAGTCCAACGGCAAGAAGGAAAAAGAGAAGACCTTCTCCCAGATCTTCGGGGAGACCCTGACAGAAATGGCGCAGACGGATCCGGATATTACGGCCATCACGGCGGCCATGGCCCAGGGGACCGGGCTCATTCCCTTCCAGGAGGCCCATCCCGACCGCTTCTTTGATGTGGGCATCGCAGAGCAGCATGCCGTCACCATGGCCGCCGGCCTGGCCCTGGGAGGCCTTCGCCCCTATGTGGCCATCTACAGCACCTTCCTGCAAAGGGCGGCCGACCAGCTGATCCACGATGTCTGCCTGCAGAATCTGCCCGTGGTCCTGGGCGTGGACCGGGCCGGTCTTGTGGGAGCGGACGGGGACACCCACCAGGGGGCCTACGACCTGTCCATGTTTTTATCCGTTCCCAATCTGACCATCATGGCGCCGGCGACGGCGGCGGATCTTCGCGCCATGCTCCTTTATTCAAGGAAGCATGAGGGCCCCCTCATGATCCGCTATCCCAATGACCGGGCCAGCAACAGGGAGCTTTACGCTTACCCGGACAAGGCGGATGAACTGGCCATCACGGACTTTTATCAGCTGAGGCAGCTCTCCGAAGGCCGGGACATGACCATCGTGGCCCTGGGCCCTGTCGTCTGGCAGGTCATGGAAGCCCTGGAGATCCTGAAAGAGGAAATTCCGGAATTTTCGGCGGATCTGTATTCCTGTGTCACAGCGTCCCCGTTTGATTATGAAACTATGCTAGACTCTATACATAGGACCCGCCGCCTCTTTATTGTCGAAGAGGCTGTCGAACTTGGCGGTTTCGGTGCTGTTACGGCATCTGAGACCATCCGGGTCGATGCGGGCCTTTTGATAGATTATGCAGGTGTCCGCCAGCCGGACCGGGGCCAGGCTTCGCGCGAAGAGCTCCGGGCATCGGAAGGTTTGGACCAGGAAGGACTGGCGGGG
>DUUZ01000253.1 GCA_012841255.1 Clostridiaceae bacterium | reverse complement strand
GAGTCTGGCTGGCTACCTGGCCCAGGCTCTCCCCGGTGATCAGGGCCTTGGCACCTGTTGTGCCAGCCAGCCGGTCGGCCACCCGCATCATGACCCGGCGCATGACCACCGTCAGCATATCCTCGGGGCAGTACCGGTTGAGTTCCAGCTGAATTTCCGTGAAGTCGACCACATGAAGCCTGATCCGGCCGGTGTAGCAGGCCATGAGGGCCGCCAGCCGTTCCACCTTGTCCAGGGCCTGGGGGCTCGTGTAGGGATGGGTGTGGAAGTAGACCGCATCCAGAATCATGCCCCGGGACGCCATCATGTAGCCGGCCACCGGGCTGTCAATACCGCCCGACAGGAGCAGCATGCCCCGGCCGCTCATGCCGACGGGCAGTCCCTTGGCTCCTTCCAGGCTGTCGTGGAAGAGATAGGTCCTGTCGCGGATCTCCACAGAGAAGACCAGGTCGGGATTTTGCATTTTCACAGTCAGCTGCCGGGGGAAGCGCTCCAGCAGGAGGGCACCCAGCTCGCAGCTCAACTCGTAGGAATCCAGGGGAAAATCCTTGTTGACCCGCCGGACCTCGATCTTGAAGGTCCTCTCCTCCCCGTCCGCCAGCAAGCGGCCGGCATAGTCAGCCAGCAGCTGTTTTAAGCTCTCATAGTCATTCTCGATTTCATAGGCGGCACTGACGGACACAATGCCGAAGATCCGGGCCAGCCGCTCCAGGGCATCCGCCATCAGGTCGGGGTCTGAAAGTTGCTCCCCCCGGACCCAGATCCTGGAATGGCTCTGGACAATGTCAAAGTCGCCCAGACCGGCCAGCCTCCAACGCATATTGCCGATCAAGCGTGAAATGAAGCGACCGCGATTCAGCCCCTTCAAAGTAATCTCCCCCAGCCTGACCAAAATCAGCCCTTGGGGGGCCCTCTTTCCTTCTTGCACCTGCTGCCTCCTGCTAAACGGCGTAACGCCGGTGTAAATCTGCGATGCGGGCCGCCAGATGGCGGACATCCGCTTCAGCCTGGCCGCCATTGAAACTGATGCGGACGGCTGAATAGACTAACATCTTATCAAAGCCCATGGCCGAAAGAACTTTGTTCTCTCCTCCTTTTTTTGAACCGCAGGCCGAGCCGGTGGAAATGTAGATGGATTCGGCCGACAGGGCATGGAGGAGGGTCTCCCCCCGGATGCCGGGAAAGGCAATGGAAAGAACGAAAGGCGAACCTTCATGGGGGGAAAGAACGGTGTAGGTCATCCCCTCCTCATCCAGAGCCATCAAAAACAGATCTCGGATGCGGCGTGTTTTTTGGATTTCATCATCCATATTCCGGTGATGAAAGGCGATGGCCGAAGCAAGCGCCAGGGCGCCCGGAACATCGGCCGTTCCGGAACGAAGGCCCATTTCCTGGCCGCCGCCATGCAAGAGCGGCGTGACCTTCAAAGCCTTCCGCTTGATCAGCAGGCCGGTTCCCCGGGGGGCTCCCAGCTTGTGACCGGACACGGACGCCAGGTCAAGTCCGGATTTTTTAAAGGAAAAAGGAAGCTTGCCGCAAAGCTGGACAATATCGCTGTGCCAGACCGCCTGGGGGGCAAGCCGCCGGATCAGGGGCCGGAGCAGATAGAGATCGTTTATAGCCCCGGTTTCATTGCTGACTGCCAGTGTGCTGATCAGACCCGCCGGTTCGGCAAGAGCCCTCTCCAAAGCCTGGGGCGCAAGGCTGCCGCTTTCAAGAATAGGAAGCTCTTCCATCACATAATCCAGATAATCCTGCAGGAAAAGAAGAGCGCCTCGTACGGCTTCATGTTCGCCGGCTGTAAAAAGAGCCCGCTTGGGAAGTCTCCGCCCCGCCCAGGCCGCCCCCTTCAGGGCCCAGTTGATGGATTCTGTGCCGCCCGACGTAAAGAAGATCTCATCGGCCCCGCAATCCAGGAGCCTGGCAATTCCGGCTCTTGCCTCCTCCAAAGAAGCAGACGCCGAAAGCCCTCCTCTGTGGGCGGACGAGGGATTATTGGCCGGTTCTTTCAGGTTTTCGGCATAAGCCTCCAGCACTTCAGGCAGAACCGGTGAAGTGGCCGTGGTGTCAAAATCATAAATCAAGATCGTCAGTTAATTTCCAGTTTCAAAAGATCGGGTCGCATGACCACCCTGACATATTCGCTGACTGCCCCGTTCCTGCCGAAGAGATTGCCGGAGGCGGCCAGGATAATGGTTCTTCTCGGGACCTCCAGGACGGCCGCTTCCTTGTTCTTGGCCGGCCGGGCCAGAAGTGCCACACTGCCCTTGACCGGCAGGAAGGCGTACTTGTTGCCCTTGATATCGATCATGCGTTTCCCCGATGAGATATCCTGGGCCAGGTTGGGAAAGATCTGCGCGGATATAAAGGAAGTGCACCAGCCGTAAACCCGCTCATCGAACATGATAGGCCACTGCAGCATCCAATAGCCGGGGTGCTTGGCCTCGGGGATGTTGAAGGCGGCATCCAGTTCCGGATCGGGAT
>DUUZ01000252.1 GCA_012841255.1 Clostridiaceae bacterium | reverse complement strand
TATATGGGAACATGAACCTTTGCATTCACGGGAACTGGTCAAACTTTGCGAAGAGGCCCTGGACTGGAAACGGTCGACAACCTATACGGTACTTCGAAAGTTTATTGACCGGGGGCTATTCAAGAATGAAAACGGCATCGTATCATCCGTCATCTCCCGCAAGGAATTCGAAGCCCTGCAAAGTGAGCAGTTCGTCGAAAAAAGTTTTGACGGGTCGCTGCCGGCCTTTATCGCAGCTTTTACCAGGCGTAAATCCCTTTCAGAGGATGAAGTCATCCAGATCCGGCAAATGATTGAAGACGCGGCAAGGGAGAACTAGGCCATGGACACTTTCTTTTTGAAAGTCCTGAACATGAGTATCACGGCCAGCTGGCTGATCCTGGCCCTTGTGGTCCTGCGCCCACTCTTGAAAAAAGCGCCTAAATGGCTGACTTGTTTCCTGTGGTCGCTGGCTGGCCTGCGCTTGCTCTTTCCTTTTTCGATCAAGAGTGTCCTGAGCCTTATTCCCAGTGCCCAGACCGTCAAACCGGATATCCTGTTTGACCCTGTCCCGGAAATCCATAGCGGGATCCCCGCCTTCAATCAGTGGGTGAATCCGGTCATCGGGGAAGCCCTGGCTCCTGCTCCCGCAGCTTCTGTAAACCCCCTGCAGGTTTGGACCCGGCTTGCGGCTTATATCTGGCTGGCCGGCATCCTGATTCTTATCTTTTACGCCCTCTTCAGTTATGGACGATTGAGAAAGATAGTGGGGGCCTCATTCAAGGTGGAAGATGGAGTCTGGATCAGTGACGAGATCAGCAGTCCTTTTATTCTGGGCCTGATCAAACCACGTATTTACCTGCCTTCAGGGATGGAAGAGGGACAAAAGGATTTGGTCCTGGCCCATGAACGGGCTCATCTGGCCCGCCGGGATCACTGGTGGAAACCTCTGGGCTTCCTGATTCTTTCCCTCTACTGGTTCAATCCTCTGGTTTGGCTGGCTTATGTTCTCCTTTGCCGGGACATTGAGATGGCCTGTGATGAGAAGGTGATCCGCAGCATGGGCAAGGATGGGCGCCTGGCTTATTCCGAGACACTGCTTGCCGTCAGTATCCCGCACCGGTCGATCATGGCCTGTCCTTTGGCCTTCGGGGAACTGGCGATCAAGGAACGGATCCGAAAGGTCCTGAACTACAAAAAACCGGCCTTTTGGATCATAATCCTGGCCCTCATCGCCTCCCTTGTCCTGGTTATTTGCTTCCTGACCAATCCCAAAGAAAAAGTCGAAGAACCGACAACTCCGACGGAAAGCAGTCCCGGGCTGGTCATCGAGCCTGGTTCGGCTGAAGAATGGTTTGATTACCTTCACATGAACACCATGGATTGGGAAGGCCGGCTCGAGATAAGCAGGCCGGAATTCCCGGGCGTGACCTTCCGCTGGACACCGGGAGAGATGGAGGCGGTGACGCAAGCCGGATCTGAAACCCTCTTTCAGGGGATGCCCATCTGGAATGCCTTTTTCTGTGACTTGACCGGTGACGGTAAAGCGGAATTATGCGCAACAGTCAGTTTCGGCTCAGGCCTTATCGATGACCACGTGGCGGTCTTTGATTATGAAAACAAGGAGATCCACTATCTTTGGAACCGGGGTGTCCATGACTACAGTCTCTATCTGGAAGACGGCCGGCTTCATGTCGCCAAACGTCCGTCCATGGGGGATGAAATTCTGGAAACGGGGCTCCTGGTCTTCGAAGGCGGCAAGATCGCCATGCAAGGAGAGAAAGATTCTCCGCCATCCTTCATTCTTCACAGGGTGGATTATCAGGTTTCCTATTCCCCGGTCGGCTACTCCCCGGAGGGTCAGGAAGCCCTGCTCAGGCAGTCCATCGAAAGAGACAGACCATTCAGCATGGACTACACCCGCTACTGGATCCCCGTGGTTAAGATTGAGAGTCTGGCCGAACTTGATGCGTTTTCCAGCGCCATGTCCCCCTATTTTGATTTTGACCTGAATTACCCGGATGCCCCATCCTTTTCAAACTTTGCTGTCCAGTTTACCGATGACTTCTTCAAGGACTCCGCCCTCCTCATTACCTACCTGTTCGAGGAAACCCCCGCCAACCGTCACGCCATAAAGGACATCACCATGGACCGGGAAGGGAAGATGGAAATCTCCATCCAAAGCTTTGAAAGGGCAGGGAAGATCGAGAACGCCGGCTGGTTCTCGATCATCCGCATTGACAAGGCTGAAAGTCTTGCCATAAAAACCTGTGATGCCGCCATCACGTCGACCCATCAGCTGACAGAAGGGTTTCCGGGGAGCCCTAAAGAGATTTATCGCTTCTTTGGGGAGAATCTGAAAGATGATATACAATTGCAACTTTATGATCAGGGCAGTTTTGTTTTGAGCCTTTCCCCCTTGCGCTCCTATCTGGCCGACGGCCGTTACAGCATTGAAAATGGTTATCTGGTTTTGCGGACCTGGGACGGCTCATTCACCTACACTTTTGACTGGCAGGAGGATGGCTGGCGCTTTAAAGCAGATCTTTCCTCGCCTCTTCCCAATAATTTGTCCTCCATAGCCGACGGAAGCCTCTTTTACTTGGTCGAAAAGGAGCCCGACCAAGAAGAGGAAGGTCCGGTTCATCTCTTCCTTGAAAACCTCTTTTCCGCCGTTGATCAGCAAGCCCCCTTCCATTTGCCTGACGGCATGGCTGTCAATGAAGGCGTCTCTGAGTATATAGCAGGAAAAATTGAAGCCATGAGAATGGCTTATGAGGCGACGAACACCAGCTTGCAGGACTATTGGATCGGGGTTAGGCTGGCCGAGACGAAAGTCTTGGGAAACAATCTGGTGTCCATGCGCTTTTATGTTGAGGTTAACTACCATTACGAGCGTCTGGAGTCCGTCGAATCAGGCTATGGCAGAGAGGTCGAACTCCTGATCCGGATCGATGAAAAAACCGGCAATACCATTGTTGGGATTCGAGTGCTGGGGATCCTTGATGCTTATGACAGCTATTTATATCAGGATCTTGCAGGTGAAGGTGCCATCGAGCTCTCGGACCTGGAAGGGCTGAAGATTAGGATTCAAGAATACCTCCAAACAATAATGAGACCGGGCAACTAGGGAAAAAGCAATAAACCGGAAACAGGATAACAATTGTAGCTTCTGATGCGCTCTTGAATCTTCCGTTTTATATCGTGCATGAGGACGGCACTGCCAGCTATACGAAAAAAGCCCCCTTCCACGATCCAGGAAGGGGGTCTCTTTTTTTTACTCCAGTTCGAAGGCGCCCGTGTAGAGCTGGTAGTATTTACCCTTTTCTTCAAGCAGCTGTTCGTGTGTTCCCCGCTCAATAATGCGGCCCATCTCCAGCACCATGATGACATCGGAGTTCTGGACCGTGGAGAGACGGTGGGCGATGACGAAGACTGTCCGGCCGTGCATGAGGGCATCCATGCCCTTTTGGACAATGGCCTCCGTCCGGGTATCGATGGATGAGGTGGCCTCGTCCAGGATCATGACGGGCGGATCGGCCACGGCGGCCCGGGCAATGGAAATAAGCTGCCGCTGTCCCTGGGAAAGGCCGCTGCCGTCGCCTTCCAGAACGGTCTGGTAGCCCTTGGGCAGCATACGGATGAAGCCGTCGGCATTGGCCAGGCGGGCGGCCTCCACACATTCCTCATCTGTCGCATCCAGTTTCCCGTAGCGGATGTTGTCCATGACTGTCCCTGTGAAGAGGTTGACGTCCTGCAGGACCATGCCCAGAGAACGGCGGAGGTCTTTTTTCTTGATCGTCTTGACGTCGATGCCGTCGTAGAGGATTTTGCCGTTTGCAATATCGTAGAAGCGGTTGATCAGATTGGTAATGGTCGTCTTGCCGGCCCCTGTCGCCCCGACAAAGGCCACTTTCTGGCCGGGTTCGGCATAAAGGGAGATATCATGGAGGACCGTCTTGTTTTCCTCATAGCCGAAGTCCACATCATAAAAGCGGATATCGCCCCGGAGGGGCTCATAGGCCAGGGTCCCGTCGCTTTGGGGGTATTTCCAGGCCCAGCTGTCAGTCCTCTCCTCACATTCGGTGATCTGTCCGTTTTCCAGCTGTGCGTTGACGAGGGTGACAACCCCTT
>DUUZ01000251.1 GCA_012841255.1 Clostridiaceae bacterium | reverse complement strand
ATGCAGGTGGGCTACGTGCCCTACCAGGCCAAGAGACAGGACTGGTACCGGATCAAGGCGGTTTTCAAGTTTCTGGGAGTCCGCCGGGACCAGCTGCCGGATCTGGTGGCTCCGGGGGAGGAGATCGGCCGGATCACGGAAGAGGGAGCCCGGGACACGGGGCTACCCGTCGGCCTTCCGGTCATTGCCTCAGCCGGGGACAAGCAATGCGAAACCCTGGGCGGCGGTGTCTTTGACCCCTCCCAGGCCGTCATCAGCTATGGGACCATGGCGACCCTGGGCACCACCAGCATGCGGCATATCGAGGATAAGAAACTCAAGTTCTACACCTTCGCCAGCTGCATTCCCGACGCCTGGAATCCCGAATACAGCATCTACCGGGGCTACTGGCTGGTCACCTGGTTTTTGGAGCAGTACGCCAAGGAAAGCGGCATGCCGGAGTTTTTGCAGCGCATGAACCAGGAGGTGCTGGACATCCCGCCCGGTTCCAACGGCCTTTTCGTTTTTCCCTTCTGGACCATCCACCCCGGCCTTTATCCCCACGGCAAGGGCATGATCACAGGCTTCACCGACCAGCACGGGGAGGCCGACCTTTACCGGGCCATTTTGGAGAGTATCGCCTATGCCCTCCGGGAAGGCCTGGAACTGATCGAGAAGAAAAGCGGCACCCGGGTCAGCAAACTGACAGTGGTGGGGGGAGGCAGCCAGTCGGATGCCGCCATGCAGCTGACCGCAGACATCTTCAACCTGCCGTCCGTCCGTTTGCAGGCCCGTGAGATCTCGGCCATCGGGGCGGCCATCAATGCGGGCGTCTGGGCCGGATTTTTTGATAATTACGAGGAAGGCGTAAAGGCCATGGTCAAGGAGGAGCAGACCTTCTGGCCCCGGGCCGAGAATGTCAAGGTCTATGAACACCTCTACCGGGAGATCTACAAGAAGATCTACCGGCAAAACCAGGAGCTCTTCAAAAAACTGGAAGAATACTCGCTGCCGCCGGAATTGTAACCGGACAGGGAATTTGCCGTCTAAGAGGACAGAGGACAGGGGGCATTGACCCCCGGGAGGTAAGCTATGAAAAGAATAACGCGTCTGACGCTTGGAGCAGTCCTGCTCCTTTTGATCATTTCTCTGGTTGCCGGCTGCTCGGCGGGCATGAAAAATGTGGCCCCCGAGGAACCAGGTCTCAACTGGGATTACGGCGATAGAATCGAAGACGGGAGCATGTGGGATCAGGGAGGAGAAAGCGCCATACCGCCCACGGATTCCACAGGAGCCTTTGATGATGCCACCGTGGAAAGAAAATTTATCCAGGACGGGATCCTGGTTCTTCGAAGCTCGGACATCGACCGCACCTACGAGTCCCTGACGGCCATCACCCGCAGCCTGGGCGGCCGCGTCGCCTCCTACAAGCTGGAAAGTTCAGGAGACATCCGCTGGATCACCATGCAGATCGCCCTGCCCTACGGCCAGCTTTCGGAGTTCATGGACCGGGAAGCCGACCAGGTCACCAAGGTCGAAACCAAATCGGTCTCCAGCCAGGAAGTCACCGAGTCCTACTATGACACCAAGACCCGGATCGAATCGACCGAGAACCTGATCAGCCACTACAGAACCCTGCTGGCCAAGGCTGAAAATATTGAAGAGACCCTCCAGGTCCAAAGCCGGATCGACGACCTGACCCGGGAGCTGGAGAGCCTGAAGGGCCGCCTGCAGCTTTTGGAAGGGCTGACCTCGGAATCCCGGGTTGAAATCACCATCCGCATGGAGACCGATTCCACCATTACCAAACCGGAGGTCACCTGGAAGACCTTGAAATGGTCGGATGTCGGCTACCTGATGAAGAGCGCCGTACAGAAAGTGGGGATCGGAATTGTACTCGGCGTTCAGTACTTCCTGGTGGCCCTGGTCTATATCCTGCCCATCCTGGTGCTTGCCCTGATCATTACGGTTATCGTGGTGGTCCGCAGGCGGAAGAAGAGAAAGAGACTGGCCCTGCTGGAAAGTGAAGTGAGTCCGCCCGCGGAAGAATAGACGGGATGAAAGAATAGAGTGAAAAAGGAGGCGGGCGGGAGGTCCGCCTCCATGTTTTTAGCCCAGGATCAGGTACCAGACCAGCAGGATCAGGGCCAGCCCTGCCAAAAATCCCATGAACAAGGAGAGCCAGAAGGTCTTCATGTTCCTTTTGTGCCGGAGTTTCTTTTCTTTGCTGGCCATGCTTTCCTCCTTGGGAGCGTCCGTCCGGGCTTTTCTTGCCGGCGGTTCCGGGGCGAAAGCCGCCTCATCTGCGGCATCGTCGTGGTAGATGGTGCGCCGGACATCCTTTTCGGGAATCCGGTCCTCGGGGGTGTTGAGCTCCAGGTCCCGGACCTTGACGGCCAGGACCGTTCCGTTTGCGGTCGGATCCACCAGGCGGGAGTTGATCTGGGCCTGACGGATCAGGGCGGCAAAGGCATCGGGCGAGGCCAGGTCCTCGGACAGATGAAGGCCGCTGTAGCCCTGGTTGAAGCCCCCTGTGGTCAAGAGGATGATGTCTCCCGGCCGCAGGGTGAACTGCTTGATGGACAGGGCGGCTGCCGGGACCATGCGGGAGCTTT
>DUUZ01000250.1 GCA_012841255.1 Clostridiaceae bacterium | reverse complement strand
TCCCAGACGGGCCCGGGCCTTCTCCAGGGATTCGGCCACGGCACCGGCGGGATCCTTGTAGGAACCGTAACCCAGCACCACGTCAACCAGGACCAGGCCGGTCGTCTCATCGATATGGGAGTCGAAGAAGTCGGACCGGGTCTGGGGGTCGATCATGGGGTGGGGCCTGCCGCGGGTGTACTGGTCTTCGCCCAGATCCAGGCAGATATGGCCGTCGCGGCCTGTCATCTTGTCGATATGGCGGTCGGGCGTCATGGGGATATTGGAGTAAATGGGATAGTGCTCGCCCAGATACTTCATGGCCTCATCCGTCAGTGTTCCGCCGGTGAAAAGTGCGCGCAGGTACTTCTGCTCCGGCTTCAGTCCCGCGACGGCCTGATCGACCAGCTTCCCGATCTCCTCTTCGGAGGCATCGAAGCCGTCAAAATCCACGACCGGCTGGCCGCGCAGAAGTGCCACAGCCTTTCTGGCCGCATCTTCCAGGCTGAATGAGGGCACGGCCCCCGCCGCCTTGACCAGTTCGGCATCCCCGCCGATGAAGTCGATGACCACCGGCTTTTTGGAATCCTTGATCAGGTCGAAAATCTTCTTCTCAACCGACGGTGAGGGAGGCTTGGACACCAGGACGATGACCCGGGTCTCCGGATCCTCCATCAGGGCTTCGATCCCCTGGATCATCATGAGGCCGCCGATCTCCTCTTTCAGGTCACGGCCGCCGGTCCCGATGACCTGCGACAGTCCCTCGCCCAGCTTGTGGACCAGGACCGTGATCTCCTGGGTCCCCGTGCCCGAGGCACCGACCAGGCCGATCCCGCCCTTGCGGACGGCATTGGCAAAGCAAAGGGGCACGCCGTTGATGATGGCGGTCCCGCAGTCGGGCCCCATCATGAGCAGGCCCTTTTCAACGGCCATCTTCTTCAGGCGGAGTTCATCCTCCACGCTCACGTTGTCCGAGAACATCATGACGTGAAGGCCCTCGCGCAGGGCCGTGTCCGCCTCATCGGCCGCATACTGGCCAGGCAGCGAGATCAGGACCATATTGGCGCCCGGAAGGTGCCGGATGGCGGAACTCAGCGTCGGCGGCTGGTAGTCGCCGGCATGGGCTTCCTTCTTGCCCTTCATCTCTTCTTCGAAGGACTTGATCAGATCGTCCATGGATACCCGGGTCTCGTCGTACATGGCAGAAATAAAGAGGTCGTTGGGGGTGACCCCCTCCAGCTCGGGAACAAACATGTCCAGCATCTTGACCAGGTCCAGGTTGAGGTCGGTTCCCATACCGACCAGGACTTCTTCCACCCCGTCCAGCTTCTTCATCTCACGGGAGATGAGCATGAGCGTGACAGAGTCGAAGTAGGCATTTTCTCTCACAATCGCTTTGATCATTCGAATCACTCCTTACTTGCGAAAGCTTTTTCTTCCATCAGTCTGTCCGGATTAACCCGGACGGCGTCTTGTTTAATCCATGCGTATAGAGCGCAGTAAAAACCATAAAGAAAATCGGCACCTGAAGAGGCTCCGTAGCCCAGCACTTCTCCTGCCGCCTGTCTGAAAGCCCCGGCATCCCCGTCTCTCAGTTTTTCCAGGAGCTTGCGGTAAAGGCCCTGGGCCTTGCCGGCAACTGCATTT
>DUUZ01000249.1 GCA_012841255.1 Clostridiaceae bacterium | reverse complement strand
CCCGCTCCCCCTCCTCAATGATCAGGTCCCGCTTTTGCCAGGGGCTGACAAGAAGGGTGCTTGAGAAGGCCGTAAACCCTCTTTTACGGGCTTCCTCAGCTGCCTGCATGAGACGGACCCGGTAGCAGTAGCGGCAGCGTTCCTGCCCCTCCCCGGCCCGCTTGATCCACTCCTCTTCATCAGAGGATCCCAGAACTGTCAGGGGAACCCCGTAAAACTCTGCAGCTTTCCGGGCATTGTCCCGCCTCCGCTCCCATTCGGCCAGGGGATGGATATTGGGATTGAAAAAGAAAAGATGGACCTTTCGGCCCTCATTTCGGAGATCTTCCAGGGGCCACATGGCGCAGGGGCCGCAGCAGGTATGAAGGAAGAGTTTATCCACGGGTCTGGTCTTCCTCCGGCAGACTTTCGGTTTCCAGGATATCCTGCAAGGACACCTGGCCCGTCGGAGCATAGCCCCTGGTCTCCCGGACGATATAGGGCAGGTCCAGATGATCGAAGCCTCCCCGGGTCAGAATCCTCCCCCGGGGCGTCTTGGCGATAAAGCCGATCTGCATGAGATAGGGCTCGTAGATATCCTCAATGGTGACGGCGTCCTCACCGGTCGATGCGGCCAGGGTATCCAGGCCAACCGGACCGCCGTCGTACATCTCCGCCATGACCCGCATGATCAGGCGGTCGTTGCCGTCCAGGCCGATGTGGTCGATCTCCAGGGCGGAAAGTCCCATCTCACAGATCTCCTGGTTGATCATGTTGTCGCCCTTGACCTGGGCGTAATCCCGCATCCGCCGAAGGAGGCGGATGGCCACGCGGGGTGTTCCCCGGCAGCGGGTGGAAAGGACACCCAGGCCGTCCCGGTCAATCCCCACGCCGAGAAGGGAGGCATAGCGCTTCAGGATCTGTTCAATCTCATGCGGGGCATAGAGATCCAGCCTCTGGATCATGCCGAAACGGTCCCGCAAAGGCGAGGTCAGAAGGCCGGCCCGGGTGGTGGCGCCGATCATGGTGAATTTGGGAAGATCCAGGCGGATGGAACGGGCGGCCGGCCCCTTGCCGATCAGGATATCCAGGGCGTAGTCCTCCATGGCCGGGTAGAGCACCTCCTCCACCGTCCGGTTCAGCCGGTGGATTTCATCGATGAAGAGGACGTCATGCTCCCGCAGATTGGTCAGGATGGCGGCCAGGTCCCCCTGCCGTTCGATGGCAGGCCCCGAGGTGATTCGCATCTCCACACCCATTTCATGGGCGATGATGCCGGCCAGGGTGGTTTTCCCCAGACCCGGCGGGCCGTAAAGCAGGATGTGGTCCAGGGATTCCCGTCTGCCCCGGGCCGCTTCGATGGCAATGGCCAGATTGGACTTGACCTTCTCCTGGCCGAAATATTCAGCCCACTGCCTGGGCCGCAATTGCGGCTCATCGCTGTCCCCGCTCAAGGCCTTGCGGGAAAGGACCCGTTCCTCTTCGAAGCCCTCTTCGTGGTCATCGGCCATGGTGCTGTGAAATTCGTACATAAGTCACCTCTCTCCCGCTAGGATACTAGAGGATGGACAGCTGCGAAAGCGCACGCCGCAAAAGAGTCTCGACCGTATCCTCATCCGCAGGGCCTGCCCGCCGGATGGCATCCCTGGCCTCCCCGTTGCTGTAGCCCAGGACCATGAGGGCGGCGGCGGTTTCCTCCACAGTGCCGGCCGGAGCCTGAAGATGGACGGCAGTCCCTGTCAGGCCGGTTTTTTCCGGCAGGCTCATGCCGGATTTTTTCAGCTTGTCGGTCAGCTCCAGGATCATGCGGGCGGCCCCCTTCTTGCCGATTCCCTTGACCCGGGTCAGGGTCTCCGCATCCCCCTGGAGGATGGCCAGGGCAAATGCTTCGGGAGTCAGGGAATCCACGACGGCCAGGGCCAGCTTGGGTCCCACGCCGCTCACGGTCTGGACCAGGGCGAAGAGCTTCTTTTCCTCTTCGTTTGAAAAACCGAAAAGTCCCATCTCATTCTCCCGGACATGCAGGTGCGTGAAGATGGTGACCTCCTCCCCGGTCATGGGGAGCCTTGAGATCATGCCCGGAGCCATGTCGATCTGGAAACCGATCCCGCCCTGGGAAAGAATGATGTACTCCTCGGACTTCTTGGCCAAAGTCCCCCTGATACTGGCAATCATGGATATCTCCTTTTACTGATAGCCGCCCACGGCCCGGTTGCTGTCCCGGTTGCCGGAATGGGCGTGGCAGATGGCGACCGCCAGGGCATCGGCGGCATCATCCGGCTTGGGCATGGTCCTCAGATTGAGCAGCACCCGGACCATCTCCTGGATCTGCCTCTTCTCGGCCCTGCCGTAGCCGGTAATGGCGGCCTTGACCTGGATGGGTGTGTATTCGTAGACGGGAAGGCCGGCCCGGGCGGCGGCGACCACGGCCACTCCCCTGGCCTGGGCGGTTCCTATGGCGGTTGTCGTATTGCGGCTGAAAAAGAGTTCCTCGACCGCAAAACAGTCCGGCTGATAGAGTCTGACCAGTTCGGAAAGGGCCTGGTCTATGGCCAGGAGGCGGTCGGGAAAGGGGGTGCCGGCCTCGGTTTTCACGACCCCGAAGTCGATCGGCCGAAGCGTTTTATGCTCATAACGGATGACTCCGAATCCGGTGATGGCGTAGCCGGGGTCAATCCCCAAAATGATCACGGCGCACCTCCCGGGTCAGCTCTCCATAAAGGCGTGAAGGGCCTTGATGTTGGTAGCCCAGTCAATATCGTACATCTCCATCCTGCGGATGGTCCGCATGGCCTTGTAGGTCTCCAGGGGCAGCATGAGCTGGTCGAAGCTGTAGCTGCTGTAGGTGCCCACGTTGGCCACCAGGCCCAGGATCTCACTTTTGGGCATATTGGTCTTGACATTGGGCAGGAGTGCCTCGGCCAGAACCGCCAGATTGGCGGGATTGCTGGACTTCATTTTGTTGAAGAGCGAAAGGATGACCTTGCGCTGCCGCTCCATCCTCTTGAAATCCGAATCCAGTTTCCTGATCCGGGAATAGGCCAGCGCGCTCTTGCCGTTCAAAAGCTGGGAACCGGCCTGGAAGGGGCCCAGCCCCTGACCGTTGAGATGCCGGGCTTCAGCCGCTGTCAGTTCGATGGTCACGCCTCCCACCGTATCGATGGCCTTTTGGAAACCGGAGAAATCCGTGGCCATATAACGGTTGACCTCCACCCTGAAATTCCGCTGGATCGTCTTCAAAAGAAGCCGGGGCCCGCCCCAGGTATGGGCGGCATTCAGCATGTAGTTGGCCGAGTAGTTCTTTTTATAGGCCGGATCGGGATCATCGGGGATGCTCACATAAATGGCCCGCATGAGGGAAGTCAGATGCAGGGATTTGGTCTTGTTGTTGATGGTCAGAAGCATCATGGCATCCGACCGGCCGTGGCTGGCAGAATCCCGGGAGTCCGATCCGATGATGAGGATATTGATGATTTCCTTGTCCTGGAGGACCGGGATCTTCATCCCCTCTTTCATATTGTCGGGCACATCAAGATGGGAAAGGTCCTTCTCGATGTTGATGGGGTCTTTCAGGATATCGTAATCCAGACGTCCGACCAGGTAATAGACATAGACAAAGGCAAAGGCCGCAGTGGCCAGGATCATCCCTGCAAGAACACCGGCTACGACAGCCAGTTTACTTCTTTTCATACTAAGTACTTCTTCCATGTTTGCAATTATAACTCATCAACCTGAAAAAACGGCAGGATCGCTGCCGTTCAGATCACGGGATGAAGATGACAATCAGGCTTCTTGGGATCCCACGCGCGAAAGGCGGGACTTTCTCCTGGCTGCCGTATTTCTGTTCATCAAGCCGTCTGAAACGGCCCGGTCAATTTTGGCCTGAACCGTACGTTCAAGCTCGGCGGCCTCGGGAAGCCCCTGTTCCTTGGCGGCAATGGCCTTTTTTACCAGGGTCCGGATCTCGCTTTTTCTGCTCTTGTTGGCCGCGGCTTTCGCCTGGGATGAACGGACACGCTTTTCTGATGATCTAATATTGGGCACGCTTGTTTCCTCCTGTGCATTGGCTGTTTATGAACAAACCGCATTGTATCACGGTCATGGGCCAGGGTGCAAGGGCCGGGCCCCGGCCTGCCGAAAAAGAAGTAAACGGTAACTTTGCGGCCTCATCCGCCCCGCTTGTAGTCCTCTGCCAGGATCGAATAGTAGAGTGCATCCGCAAAGCCATCCGACTTGGAAATCGT
>DUUZ01000248.1 GCA_012841255.1 Clostridiaceae bacterium | reverse complement strand
GCATGGGCATAGACCTTGTCCCCCGCAAAGACGGGACCGACATTGACCATGACATCAATCTTGCTGCGTTCTTCACTTGAGAGCGAGGATAGATAGTGGCGGGCCCCCTGATAGTCTTCCATCCCCGCCCCAAAAAAGACGAAGACCACCCGGTAGCCGGGGGTTTCCTCCCGCATGATCCGGGCGGCGGTCAGAACCGCTGCAACACCCGAGGCATTGTTGTGGATACCGTCGGCCAGGACCGGCTCCGCCGGCTCCCCCTCCTCTGGTTCATCGACGGGCACAAAAGGGGTATCGTAGTGGGCCCCGATTACCATGACCAGGTCATGGATCTCAGGCTCCTGCCCTTCTCTCTCTTCATCTGTCAGTTTCTGCGACAGACTGAAGCCCTGACCGTCCAGGCGGGCAATAATATTGGCCGAAGTTTTGCGGACACCGTCTTCGTCGATGATGGTGAAACTTTGTTTTTCAGGCGTATATCCAAGCTTTTGCAGCTCTTCCATAAGGAGGTCGGCCGCAGCCTTTTCCTGGTCGGAGAAAGGAGTCCGCCGGGGATAGGACAAGGCCAGCTTGCGGGCAAACTGGGCGCCTTCATCTCCATAATCGGCCAGACCCGGTTTGTCTTCGCCCCGGCCCAGGGAACAGGACGCCATGGCAGCCGCCAGCAAGAGGGCGGTCATGATCATGACAAAACGGCGCATCCGGGCGGCCATTTTTCTGTTTCTGATCTTCAGGTTCACGCACTTTCCTCCAAAAGGCGGTTTCAACCGCCTTTCCATCCGCAATTATATCACAGGCCCACCCAGGCTCCCGGCCCCGTCAAGCCTTGCATATGGTATCATTCAGGCATGAAAAAGCCTTTGAGAGAGAAGCTCTGCGCCCCCCTTGGGAACCGGCTTTGGGCCGCCCTCCTGGCCTTTTTCATTTTCTCTCTCATAAGCCCCCCGGCCCCCGCCCTTGCCGAACGGATGAGCGACGGGTTTGATCCCGGGACTGTCCTGCCTGCTGTCTACAGCACGACCACCCTCCACGCATCCGACTTCTACGGAAGAAACAGCGACACTCCCCTTGAAATTCCCGGTGTTTCACGCCTCATGATCCTCTATCTGGCCGTCGAGCGTCTTTCAGCCGACGAGCAGATCCCCATCAGCCGGGTGGCCGCCCAATACGATGAAGAGGCCCCTGAACAAGGAGAGATGGTTCTTCTGGCCGGCGACCGGGTCCCGCTTCGCTTTCTGCTTCTCAAGATGCTTTTTGAGAATTCCGATACGGCGGCCGTAGCCATCGCAGAGAAAATCTCCGGTTCACAGGATGCCTTTCTGGACGAGATGCAAAAAAGCGCCGCAACCTTAGGCATGACCCGGACAATCTTTCATGCCGTCGATATCCGGAAGACGGAAGAGGACGCCGGCCTGCCTCCAGAGATCACTGAGGCGATTTCGCTTTACGACGATTATATGCAAAGCGACGAGCACACAGCCCTGGTGCTGCCGGAGAGCCGGACGGCCGCTACCGCCAGCACCAGCCTGCGGGACCTGGCCCGCCTGATGACGGCTCTCATGAACAACGCCCGGGCCAAGGCCCTTCTGGAAGTGACCGATGAACTCTTCCAGATCATCTCGGGCGGGGAACTCCAGGTCGCCCACCTGCGCTCTCCGGCCGCCCATTTCATCACGCTCTCGGAAAACAGGATCACAGCTTCTTACCTGCTCCTGTCCGACCGCTACTCGCTCCTTTGCAGTTCCGGGACAAGCCCGGGGAATATCCCTGTCATGACCCTTGCCGTCTCCCTGCGCAAATCTTCCCTCTCTCAGCCGACCTTGCAGCTTCACGCCGCCATTGACGATTTCTACACCGTCTCTCCCCTGACACGCCAGGGGGAAAAATACCCCGGGGCACCGGAGAAGGCGGCCAACGGTGAACTC
>DUUZ01000247.1 GCA_012841255.1 Clostridiaceae bacterium | reverse complement strand
GAGGACTGCTGCCTGCACAGCGGTGCCCTGGATATGCTGGACCGCAAGAAATCCCTGCTCTTTGACCCCATGCCCAATCTCTATTACACCCGGGACCCTTCTACGGTCATCGGGAAGGGGGTCACAGTCAACTGCATGTGGACCGACACCCGTCAAAGGGAAACTCTCCTGGTCGACCATGTGGTCCGCAACAGCGTCGCAAAGAACGACGCCCCGGTCTATTTCAGCCGCAATGAAAATGCCACCCTGGAAGGCGGGGATATCCTGGTCCTGTCCAAGGAGGTCCTGGCGGTCGGCGTCTCCCAGAGGACCGAAACCTCGGCGGTCAAGATCCTGGCTTCACGGGTCCTGAACGGCGGCGACAGCTTCCGGCATGTCCTGGTCTTCTTCATCCCCGAGCGCCGGGCCTTCATGCACCTGGACACGGTCTTCACCATGGTGGACCGGGAAATTTTCACCATTCATCCGGAAATTGAAGGGCCGCTTGAGATCTTCGATATTACGGCGGCCAAGGGCGGGGAACTCCAGGCCAAACACGTGGGAGGTGACCTGAAATCTGCCCTCAAGACCTATCTGAGACTGAGCGAGGTGGAACTGATCCGCTGCGGCGGGGACAGCCGGATCGATGCGCAAAGGGAGCAGTGGAATGACGGCTCCAATACCCTGGCCATCGCGCCGGGTGAGGTTGTGGTCTATGATCGCAACCGGGTGACCAATCGTCTCCTTCGCGAGGCCGGAGTCAGAATCCATGAAATCCCGTCCTCTGAGCTTTCCCGGGGCCGGGGAGGCCCCCGCTGTATGTCCCAGCCTATGTGGAGGGATGACCTGGACTAGGGCAAAGGGCTTTTCAATCGTAAAAAAAGACCGTCCGGCAGCTGCCGGGCGGTCCTTTCTTTCTTCTCGAAGCAATCAATAGATGACCCGGTTGACCGTCTCCAGCAGAAAGTCACAGCTGGGGATATCCCTGGAGATCAGGGCGATCAGATTGAAAAAGACGAATTCCACGAATGCCCGGGGGGTGAACTGGTCGGTAAAGACCTCCTCCCGCACCCTGGCATCCTGCAGCAGGGCCAGGTTCAGACCGTCCTGAATTCTGCCGAAGTAGGCCAGCATGGCATCCTTGGCCTTGAATTTCCTTCTTCCCGTCATGCTGAGCGCATGGGCTCTGGCAAAGCCGGGATAGAGGCGGCAGCCCCTTTGAAAGCTGTCAAAGAGGTATTGGACACTCCGGTCAAAGGGCTTGCCGGACAAGGTGGCTTCGGGGTTATCCAAAATGTCCTGCCAGATGGAGATGAAGGTCTGGACGATCAGGTCTTCCTTTGATGAGAAATAGTTGTAAATGGTTCCGACGGAAACCCCGTTCTCGGCCGCCAGCGCCCGGATATTGAGGCCGTCGATGCCTTCCCGGGCGATAATCTTGCGGCCGCTGGCCAGGATGGTCTCCCGTGATGTTGGGTATTTCTTCATGGAGCCTCCTTCGGATGAACTGCATTCATTGTACCTCTTGCAGACTGGAAATACCAATGAATGTCATGGTTTTCTTTTGTAAATTCGGGGCTTTTAGGCTAATCTTATACAAGGCTATCAAAATGTAAGGAGACCCTCCATGGCTGTAAATTTAAAAGGCAGACACTTCCTCACCCTGAAAGATTTCACGCCGGATGAAATCCTCTGGCTCCTCGATTTATCCGCTGAACTGAAAACCAAAAAAAGGCTGGGGCTACCCGGCGACCTGCTCCGGGG
>DUUZ01000246.1 GCA_012841255.1 Clostridiaceae bacterium | reverse complement strand
CCGCTATGAATGGTATGTCTCCTATCTGGCCGGCATGAACAGCGGGATCATCATGGTTCCTATCGACAATGAGCTGCAGACTGAGGAATTGGCAAGCCTCTTCAACCGCTCCTTTTGCGACGCCGTCATCTACTCAGCCCGCTTTGCAGATAAGGTGGAAAAGGCCGCGAAGACGGTTCCGACTCTGCAGCAGCTGATCCTCATGAATGATCTGGGTTTTGCCTCCGGCAAAAACGATGAGGACGATAACAAAGAGATTGAAAAAAGGGACCTGGAATTTATTTCGGATGCCGGCAAAAAGATTTCTGTTTTGCTCTGGAATGATCTTTTGCGTGACGGCAAAAAGGCTCTTCTGGATGGAGACAGGCGTTTTACCGAGATTGATATTGATCCGGACAAGCTGGCCGTCCTTCTTTTTACTTCCGGCACCACCGACCGATCCAAGTGTGTCATGCACAGTCACCGGACCATTGCGGCCAATATTATGGGCATGGGCCAGCTGCTTTTCATCGGAATCAACCACGACGACACGCTTCTTTCAGTACTGCCCCTGAATCACACTTATGAGTGTACCTGCGGTTTTCTCTACCAGATATATAAGGGCGATACCATTGCCCAGGCAGAGGGCCTCCGCTATATCTCCCAGAATATCAAGGAGTCGGAGGCCACCTGCATCCTCTGCGTGCCCCTCCTTTTGGAGTCCATGCATCGCCTGATCTGGCGGAATATCAAAAAGCAGGGCAAGGAAAAACTGATCCGACGCATCATGTCCATCTCGCGCGGCCTCAATAAACTGGGGATCGATCTTCGAAGGACATTTTTCAAGGCCATCCACGAAAGCCTGGGCGGCCATATGCGGACCTTCATTTCAGGCGGAGCCGCCATTGACCCTCAAATCCTCCAGGATTTTTATGACTGGGGCTTCATCGCCGTACAGGGTTACGGACTGACCGAGTTCGCCCCCATTCTTGCCCTGAACCGTGAGCGCTATTTCCGGCACGATTCAGCCGGTCTCCCTCTGCCTGACAACAAGATCAAAATTCTGGATCCTGATGAGAATGGCGTGGGGGAAATCCTGGGTTCCGGCCCCAATATGATGCTGGGCTACTATGAGGATCCTGAACTCACCGCTGAAGTCATCGTAGACGGCTGGTACCACACCGGGGATATGGGTCATATCACGAAAGAGGGTTTCTTGGTTATTACCGGAAGAAAGAAAAATACCATCATCACCAAGAACGGCAAGAATATCTTCCCGGAAGAATTGGAAGCGGTATTGAACCGGAATCCGGAAATTGCGGAAAGCGTGGTCTACGGAGACGATCATGAGAGTGGGGATACCATCTTATCGGTTGAGATTTTTCCGGATAAAGAGCAGGTGAAGGAGAGGCTTGGCAAGGATGCCGCAGACGAGGAGATCCTGGAGATCATGAAAGGGTTGGTTGAAAAATTGAATGACCAGATCCCTGCCTACCAGGGGATCCGGAGAGTGAAGATCAGGGACAGTGAATTCCCCAAGAATACGTCCAAGAAGATCCTGAGAAATTACAAGGATAAAAAATAGAATAGTTAAAAAAGAAAGAGATACTATTTCAAGAACTGCTCTTTCCTCTTTCAATGTTCAGGGGATTTTGTTCAACTGCCTCATGAAGGGCCCGCTGATCAATATGGGTATAGATCTCGGTCGTGGCAACCGAGGCGTGGCCCAGGAGAACCTGCAGACTCCGGATATCGACCTCACCGTACTGGTACATCAGGGTGGCGGCGGTATGCCGGAGTTTATGCGTGGAGTAGCGAAGCGGATCCAGGCCGGCGGATTTCAAATATTTCTTAATAACGTTTTGCACACTCCGCGGAGTAACCCGCTTCCCCAATCTGGTGATGAAGAGAGCATCCTTGTCAGCGGGGACCGGCTTGATGCGGTCGGGGAGGTAGGCCTGAATGGCAGAAATGCAGGCGCTGTTCAGATAGATGGTCCGCTCCTTGCCGCCCTTGCCCAGAACCGTCAATGTTTCCTGCCGCCAGGAGGAGAGGTTGATACCGCAAAGTTCGGATAAGCGAAGTCCGCAATTCAAAAAAAGAGTCAGGATCGCATAGTCCCTGGTTGACAGGCGGGAAGTATCCTCCGTAGCCGCTGTCAGAAGATCCCGGCTCTCGTCCAGGGTCAGATAACGGGGCAGGCGTTTGACCTGCTTGGGAGACTCAAGATTGGCCGCAATATTCTCTTCCAGCACATTGGCTTTATTAGTCAGATAATCGAAAAAGGATCGCAGGGAAGAGGTGCGCCTGGCCCGGGTCGCAGGAGCCGTTTTCCGCCTGGCAGCAAGCCAGGTGACATAGGAGTAGAGATCGGACAGCTGCAGGGAAGACAGGAATGAATCATTGACGACCGAAAGGTCGATTTTGCTCCAGGCTTCATCCTCAGGCTGAATGACTGGATCTTCGTTTAAAAGGAAACGGAAAAACAAAATAAGGTCATAGCGGTACTGGCGTACCGTTCCTTCGGACCGCTCCAAAATAGCCTGCATGTAGCCCAAAAATTCTTCAAGTCTTGGGAAGCTGTCATTGATCTCAGTTTCAGCTCTTTTCATGCACTCATATTAACATGAATGAAGCGAAGAACTGAATAAAATAGTGTAAATTATGGCATATCAATAAGACATCATTACAAATATATTGCTGCTTTGAGTCAGGAAAAGTAGATGAACCACAGATGTGCTTACAGCTTGACATGTGAGAACTAGCCAATTGAAATTTACAACTAAGACGTCCTGTCATAAATTTTCAGTGAAAGTCAGTCTTCAAAGGTCTCCAATGGGCTGTTTCAGGCCTGAAAATCAAGGCATTTTCAGCTTCAAATCTCTGTAAAAATTCTTGGCATTATGCTACAATGCGTTAACAAGAGGAGTAATTGTTCTAATCTGCCGTGTGATCTGCATTTAACATGCAAATTAAAGCTTTTCAGGCGAGTTGATGAAAGGTATTGAGTTTGATTACTGGCTTCTGACACGTATGATTCGTGAATATGCATTCACAGTCTTGAAGTTTCTGTAACATATGCTTTATTTTTCGAAGGACCCTGATTATACTAGCTTAGCGGTTTAGAATAGATCGACTTTTAGAATCGATATCCGGATACTTATTCGTTTGATATAGATGCCACGTATACGTTTGCTTACTTGCATTGGAGGGGGAAATTATGGAGAGAACAGCAGGTCGGTATCTGGCCCTTTTGCTCGCGTTTGTCATGGTGTTGACGGGGAGCGGCCAGGTCTTTGCGGTTGACACTGCCGATACGGCAGACAGTCCTTCGGAAATTGTTGAAGAAGTTGCTCCTGAGGAGAGTCCGGATTCTTCTGTATTAGAGGAATCTATCCGGCTTGACCGGAAACTGGGTCAGGTGACCATCCAGCTTGCTGCAGACAGCGGGATGCTACCGGCCGGGACTGAGCTGAACATTGAGCAGATCAAGGTTAAGGGGACTTTAGCCGAGAGTTTCCTGGACAGCCGCTTTAAGAATTACCTTGTTTACGACATCAGCTTGAAAGATGAGGAGGGGAATGAAGTCCAGCCTGATGGCGGGGTTGACCTTTCCTTTTTGAATTTGCCCTTCGATGGACCTGTTGAAGTTCTTTACCTGGAAGACAGATGGCTGGAGAAAGCCAAGGATTCGAAAGGAACTTTTTCGGAACCCGTTCACGATCTTGAGGTCCTGGATACGGATATCGCAAGTGATGAGGTCGTCGTTACAACGGATCACTTTTCAATTTATGTTGTCGGGGAATATAGTCTGGCAACTTACCAGTTCAATGCAGATAATGTTTTTATTTCGGAACAAGTTGTCAAGAATGGCGATCTCCTGGTCGAACCTGCTTCTCCGAATAAGGAAGGCCATAAGTTTACGGGATGGTATGTTGAAGGTGAAGACAGTCCCATTGATTTTTCAGAACCGGTAGCTTTCTCAAATGATGAGGATTTCAAGCTTCAAGTATATGCAGGCTTCACGGCTGTCTATTATGTTTACTTCATCTATGATGGAGACATTGTCACCACCAAGGAGGTTGTCCCTGGGGAGACGACGGATGCCCATGATATTACGCTGATTGTCTCGGAGCCTGGATGGGCTTTGGATTACTGGTCAGTCACAGAAAATGGCCAACCATTTGATTTTGCAAATACTCCAATCAACGAAAATCTGAAACTCTATGCGGTTACAGTTGAAGGCTGGGAAGTTTACTTCAATACCCAGGGAGGTACACAGGTTCTTCCCAAGTACATTCCGTTCAACCAACCGAAAGAAAATCAGATAGGTACCTTTCAGTTGCCGACCCCACCGACTCGGCAGGGTTATACTTTCCTGCGCTGGAATGACAAAGCGGATGGTACGGGTAATAACTTTGGCGCCGGTACTTTAATCAATAGCTCCCATGTCGATGGACAGGGAGTATTACACCTCTATGCGATCTGGCAGGGACAGACGGGCATCAGTTACTCCCTGGTTTACTGGCAGGAGAATGCAGATGATGATGGATACAGCTATGTGGCGACAGTCGGCAGAACTGGAAGAGCCGGCAATACCATAGTTGTTGCTGATGCCGACAGGCGACCCAATCGTTACACATACTTTTCTTACAAGGGGTACGACAGCAATGTCCGGATCAAGGGTGACGGCAGCGCGAT
>DUUZ01000245.1 GCA_012841255.1 Clostridiaceae bacterium | reverse complement strand
GGGAGAAGTCGATCTGGTCCGGGGGACCGCCCTGACTGCGGAGTCCGCCCTGGCCTTTTTTGACCGCGGGCTTTATTCAGACTTTGGCCTTTTCGGACTTGATATTGCCTCCATGGAAAAAGCGGGATCCACACTGGTGGGGCCCGGTCCGGATGTCGTCTACCGGATGACTCCCGATAAGCCCCTGTCAGAGCCAGGCGTCCTGCGCGACGGAATTGCCCGGCATATGACCCTGCGGTCCGTCACAGGCATTATCGCTGATGCCTTGGACAAGCTGGAGGGCATCCGTTTTCTGGAAAACAAAATTGACCTCTCCTCTCTGGCCGATCTTTTGCCGGATCTGCCCCGGGATCCCTACCGGGCCGTTGACCCCCAACTGGACTATGAGGAAGAACCGGACTGGCTTTCAGAATACAACCAGCTGATGGACGATGAAGTCCGTGCGGTTTATCAGGAGGGGCTGGCTCTCCTGGCCCCCCTGTCCTTTCCCCGGGAGGACGGCAGTTTTGAGAATCTGGACTATGACCCCTTTGGCGGGCAGGGCCTGGACCAATTAGGCCGGGTCCTGGACCGTTTGCTCTTCGTGGCGCCGGAGGGTTTCCTGGACCGGGTTATCCTGTCGGAGTATTCCTTGTCATATTTCAAGAATGATGTGCCCTTCCAGTTGGACGGCGGGGAGAGACGGGAGGACCGGACTCCGGACGGACGGCCGATCTCCGCCTTCCCCGATTCCCGGGACCGGGAGGCCGAGGAGATTGCGACGGGCTTCACAGGCAGCAAGGCGGCCCTGACCATCAACATGTTCATAGGATCCATCCGCTTCGTCATGCACCTGATTCACAGCCTGACCGATCAGACGAAGATGACGGAATTCAGAACATCGGCGGCCGGTCTTTCGGTTCTCATTTCCGTGGTTTCCATGGGTGAGGTCAACATCAGCCCCGAGCTGCTGACCTGGATTCTCATCATATCCGCCACCCTGATCCAGGCTTCCCGCGACACCATCCAGCTGAAGAAGGGCCATGTCCAGGACCTGTGGCCGGGGAATCTGCCGGTCAACCTTCCCATGCGCTACCGGGACTATCTCCGTCTCCTGATCGTGCTTCAGCCGCCCGACCTGATCGCCTCCCGGATTTCCGGGGTGATCGGCCGTGTCTATCCCGGACCCTATTACAGCGGCCTGCTTTGCCAGGGCGAATGGGAGGGGGTCAAGGTCACCCACGCCGCCTCCTATCTGGGCCGGTCCGGGGGAAAGGAAGGATCTGAATGAGAAAGAAGAGGAAGATGGCAGGGACCCTGTCACTGGAAGCTGCGCTGACCCTACCCCTGGTCCTTCTTTTGCTCTTCACTTTCCTGGGCCTGATCCAGGGCGAGGAGGATTCCCTGATCCTGGCCCATGCCCTGGATCAGACGGCACGGGAAACCGCCCTGCTCCTGCCCCTGGCCGATATGATCGATGACCTGGGGGATCCCCTGGCCCTGATCCGTGACCTGATCCCTGATGAAGCCCTGGCCCGGCTGGCTCTGGACGGTCTTTCGGATATGGCAGGGACCGTCCTGGCGTCGCCCTTGCTCCTGGAACGGGTGGATCTTTGGGCCCGGGCCACAGCCTCCGCAAGGTCCCGCCGCCCGCCCGGGGGCGCCCGCCGGCTGGCCCTGGATTTTGATCAGGACCGCCGGTCCATCTGGCTGCTCCTTTCCTTTGAACACAAGACCCTCCTGCACACGGAGTGGCGGACGGTCCGCTCCCGGATTCCCCTTTGGAACCGGGGAAGTCTTCTGGGAACAGAAGACCGGGAAGGGAATGAGGATGCCGACAGTGTCTGGCTTCTTCACAATTTCGAACGGGGGGCCATCATACGGGAGAAATTCGGAGGCTGCCTGCCGGAATTCTATCCGGTCATCGCGGCCTGGGACGGACGGGAGGCTCTGGCCATCAAGAGCATGGACTGGACCGCCCCTACCTGGTCTGATCCTGCAGCCGTCAAAAAAAGGCTGGATGGGTTTGTTGCGGATCTGGCGGCCTTCGAGGGGGCGGGAAGCCCCGGACCCCTAGCAGGGGAGATCCAGATGAGGCGGCTGATCCTGGTGATCCCGGATAATGCCATCGCCTGGAAGACAGCCGGACTTCTGGACAGCTGGAAAGGGGAGGCGGACCGCATGGGGGTTCTTTTGGAGATCCGGGAGTACGGGACCAGCGAAGCTTACTCGCCTTCCGGCTGATTCCAGGGGCGAAGAGGGCAAAGAATGGAAAAATAGAGTAAGATAAAAGCCGTATGAAGTTTATTCAGGAAGTATTTTATGGGTTTATTTGACACGCTGTTTGGCACTTATTCAGAGCGCGAACTTAAAAAAGTGAAGGCGCAGACTGCGGCGGTTCTCGCCTTGCAGCCGCTTTATGCGGCCATGTCGGAAGAGGAGCTGAAAGACTCCACCCGGCGCTTCAAAAAGCGGCTTGAAGAGGGGGAATCGCTGGACGATCTCCTGCCCGACGCTTTTGCCGCCGTACGGGAAGCCAGTACCCGGGTTTTGGGAATGACCCACTTCCCCGTCCAGATCCAGGGCGGGATTGTCCTTCACCAGGGGCGGATTGCCGAGATGAGAACCGGTGAAGGCAAGACCCTGGTCGCCACCCTGCCGGCCTATCTGAATGCCCTGACCGGGGAAGGGGTGCACATCATCACGGTCAACGACTACCTGGCCCGCCGCGACAGCGAGTGGATGGGCAAGATCTACCGCTACCTGGGGCTAGAGGTCGGCCTGATTGTCCATGGGATTGAACGCGATGAACGCCGCCGTTCCTACCGGGCGGATGTGACTTACGGCACCAACAATGAGTTCGGCTTTGACTATCTGCGGGACAACATGGTCCTGTCCATAGAGGACTGCGTCCAGCGCCCTCTGAATTTTGCCATCGTGGACGAAGTGGACAGCATTCTGGTGGACGAGGCGCGGACCCCGCTCATCATTTCAGGGGCCGGGACCGATTCCTCAGAACTCTATCAGCGGGCCGAGCAGTTTGTCCGCCGGCTGACGCCCAAGTATGTGATTCAAAAAGAAGCTATGCGGACGGCAGAGGAAATAGATGAGATCGAGTCGGGCGCCGACTATATCGTGGATGAAAAGGCCAAGAGTTCGGTCCTGACCAAGGGGGGCGTCAAGAAGGCGGAGGAATTCTTCGGTCTTGACAACCTGTCCGACCAGGACAACTACGAGATCAACCACCATATCTCCAATGCCCTGAAGGCCCACGGGACCATGCATGCCGACAAGGATTACGTGGTCAAGGACGGAGAGGTCATCATTGTGGACGACTTCACCGGCCGCCTCATGTTCGGCCGCCGTTACAGCAACGGCCTGCACCAGGCTATCGAAGCCAAGGAAGGGGTGGCCATTCAGGATGAGAACAAGACTCTTGCGACCATCACTTTCCAGAATTATTTCCGCATGTACAAAAAACTGTCGGGAATGACGGGAACGGCCCTGACCGAGGAAACTGAATTCCGGCAGATCTATAATCTGGATGTCGTCACCATTCCCACCAACATGCCCATGATCCGCGAGGATGCGCCGGACGCGGTCTACAAAACTGAAGCAGGGAAGTACAAGGCTCTCCTGGAACAGGTCCGCAAAATCCACGAGACCGGCCAGCCCATCCTGGTCGGTACGGTGTCGGTTGAAAAATCCGAAGTCCTGTCCAAGCTCTTCACCCGGGCCGGCATCCGCCATAATGTCCTCAACGCCCGCCTCCACGAACGGGAGGCCGAGATTGTGGCCCAGGCCGGACGGTTTGGGGCTGTGACCATTGCGACCAATATGGCCGGCCGCGGAACGGACATCCTCCTGGGCGGCAACCCCGACTTTCTGGCCCGCCAGGAAATGCGCAAGCAGGGCTATGAGGAAGAGCTGATTGAGCAGTCGACTGCCCATAACGTTACAGATGACGAGGAAGTCCTCAAGGGACGGAAACTTTTCAGTGAGTTGAAAAACAAGTTCGAGACAGAAATCGCCTCCGAAAAAGAAAAGGTGGTCGAGGCCGGCGGACTTTGCATCATCGGGACAGAGCGCCATGAATCCCGCCGGATCGACAACCAGCTGAGAGGACGTGCCGGCCGCCAGGGCGACCCCGGCTTTTCCAAATTCTTCCTCTCCCTGGATGACGAACTGATGCGGCTCTTCGGCGGTGAGCGCATGGACCGGATCTTCGAGACCCTGGGGGTCGAGGAGGATATGGAGATCGCCCACCCTATGCTGAGCCGGAGTATTGAGTCGGCGCAAAAGCGGGTGGAGGGGATGAACTTTGCCATCCGCAAAAATGTGCTGGAATATGACGATGTCATGAATATCCAAAGAAACCTGATCTACAAGCAAAGACGGGATGTCCTGGAAGGCCATGACCTCCATCCTTATTACGAACGGATTGTCGCAGGCATCATGGAATCGACGGTGGGGGATTTTCTGTCGGCTTCTCCCGACACCGCAAGCTGGGACCGGGAAGCTTTCATCTCGCGGATCAGCGACATCTTCGGCCCGCTGCCGGCCCTGGAAAAATTCGCCAGGACCCGGAAACCGGAAGACGGTCACCAGCTTTTGGAGGATCTG
>DUUZ01000244.1 GCA_012841255.1 Clostridiaceae bacterium | reverse complement strand
TGTGAAGGCCAGGGCATTACGGTCCTTGAAAAGACCGTAGCGGGGCCAGCGGTTGATGTAGGGGGCAGGGTCAATGGTCAGCTTGATGCTGGCCGCCGCCCAGCCTGTCTCCTCGATCCGCATAAGCTGACGGACTGTTTTCGTCGTCGGTCCCGAAGCGACATAAAAGGGGTTTTTAAAGGTAATACCGCCGACTGTTACGGGAATCCGGATATCCGATGCTTTCTCCTTCATGGCAAACTCCTGCCTTTCACTCGTTCTTGATGGCAATGCCTTCACAGGCTGACTTATAGATAAGGCTGATGACCTTCATGGTTTCAAGGCCATCGATCCCCCGAAGACCGGCCTCCGCATCAACGCCCGCCAGGGCGCAGTCCACAAAATGCTCGATCTCCCCGGCATAACCCAGGGTATGTTTCTCATCGACGGCAGGGGTCGACCAGCCGGTCGTGATCTCCGCCTTCTCGATCGTGTAGTCCAGGCCGGGAATGCTGTAGGCACGGATGGGACCCGCCGACAGATCGATATGGATAACGCCCTGCTCGCAGTAGATGTCCATGACGTCTTCCATGCCGCCGGTGGTGATGTAATTGGCTTCAATCGTTGCAAAGGTGCCATCCTTGAAGCGGATGAAGACACCCGCCCAGTCTTCCCCTTCCATGGTGCGGTGGACAAGATTGCCCTCCAGGCCGCCTGAAGTCATGGCGACCAGCTCGGACCATTCATTGTTCTTCATGGCCAAGAGATAAGAGACCGGATGGACTCCCAAATGAATCATGCTGCCGCCGCCGCAGTACTCAATGGTCTGTGCGAAGGGGCTGTGTGAACCGCTGTGGCACTCACGGGCCCGGACATAGAGGGGTTTGCCGACTTTCCCGCTCTCAATGATTTCCATGGCCTTGCGGAAGGCCGGTGCAAAAATCCAGTCCTCTGCGTAGTAAATCCGTTTGCCCAAGCGTTCGGCGGTATTGATCATGTCCTGTGCCTCTTCGACGGTCGTCGTCAGGGGTTTTTCACAGATGATGTCGCGTCCGCGCTCCAGGGCCTTGATGGCGACGTCGTGGTGCAGGAAATTGGGCACACAGATGTCGACCAGATCGCAGTCGCATTCTTCGATGGCCCGGCTGTAATCATCGTAAGCTGTGTAGTCCGTAAACCCGTGCCTTTTTGCAAAGGCGCGGACACGGTCCAGGTCTCTTCCGCTAATCCCTACAATGTCAATTTTTTCCCGGATCCTGTTGTAAGCGTCTGCGTGCAAATCTGCTCCGAAAGCGGAGCCAATAATCAATATCTTCAGTTTTCTCATTTCTCACCTCAAAAATTGCTGTAGTTCAACTTGCCCTTGTTTTCCATAAATTCGAATGCCTTGTTCATTTCCACGACACCCAGCCGGGCGGCCCGCTCCAGAACCTGTTCGCCCTTCTCAGCCGTTCCCAGGCTGGCCCTGCCCCAGACTCCGTCGGGACAAAAACGCAAGATGGAGCCGTAACTCAGATAGCTTCTGGGCGTATCCGGGACAAAATCGACCGCCTTGTCCATATCAACCGACTCCGGTGCGATGACCAGCATCTGTGAACTCTCACTTTCACCGGCATGGATTTCCTGGTCATCCTCCAGAATGCCCTCCCTGTAACAGACAGGGCCAACGGTCATCAGATCAAAGTTGAAGACCATGAGGTCCGGATTGAATTTGGCATTCAGATCCCGGACAATCGGAGTCATGACGAAAATGCCGCCATGCGCCTGGATGATCATGATTTTGCGGAAACCCTGGGTCTTGAGGGACATGATGATGTCCGTCATCATCTGATAGAAGGTCGGAGGCTCCATCCAGACACTGCCCTTCTTGCCCATTTGCTCCCGGCAGGTACTGATGGGAAGGGCAGGGAGCAGGAAACCGCCGGTCAGGGCCTGGATCCGTTTTCCGACTTCAGTTCCGATTGCCCAGTCGGTCATGACCGGCAAATGGGGACCGTGCTGTTCGATCGATCCGACCGGGATAATGGCCAGATCGGGGTCCTGCTCCATAATGAAGTCTGCACTTTTCCAATACATGATCTGTATCCTCCTTTTTAAGGGTCAGTCTGAAAAGGCCAGGGATGCACTGTCCGCATCAAGGTAGAGGACGGCGTCCCTGAGAGTCCGAAGCAAAGTCGCCGGGCATTCCGTTGAAACCGGCCCTCTCAGTGCCTGCCTAATGGCCTCTGCCTTGCGGATATTGGGAACAACGCAGATGGCCTCGGGCACGGAGCCGATGAAGGAAAGCGTCAAAGTCAGTGCATGGGTCGGCACCTCATCAAGCGAGGTGAAGCAGGCATCATTGACCTGCTGCTGGCGGCAGGCCTTTTCGAGCTCGACGATTTTGATGCGCTTGGGGTCCTCGAAATCTGCGACGGGGGGGTCATTGAAGGCCAGATGGCCATTCTCGCCGACACCCAGAAAAATCAGGTCGGGGGGATATTTCATCAGCAGCTCTTCATATTCCAGCATCTTTTCCTGGACTGAATCTTCATCTGACAGAAGGTAGTGAACCTCTTTGAATTCCACTTTGTCGTAGATGGTCCTCCGCAGGAAATTGCCGAAACCGGCCGGTTCATCCTGAGAGATACCAATATATTCATCCTGCTGGAAGGCACGCACCCGGCTCCAGTCAATATCAGATTCCAGAAGGCTTGCAAAGAGATCGTTTTGTGACGGAGCGGCTGCGAAGATAATGTTTGCAGTCCCCTTGTCGCGGATAATCCGCTTGATCCGTTCTGTTGCTTCCCGGCCCGCAGCCTGGCCCATGGATATACGTGAATCGTAAACATGCACTGTCAGACGATCGATTCGTTCGCTTCTCAACTTCATTCTTTACTCCTCTTTCCTTTCCTTATTGGGGTGTATCTTGCATGGGATCCCACTGGCAATCGCGGTCAGCCCCCAGATAAACCCGGTTGACCTCATCGTTTCGCAAGAGGTCCTGACCTTTTCCTTCCATGACTTTGCGCCCGTTCTCAATGACGTAGCTGTAATCACAGGTGCACAGGGATTTTTTGGCGTTTTGCTCAACCAGGATGACGGTCACGCCCTCGTCCCGGATGCGCTGGATGTGCTTGAAAACGTCATCGACGATGACGGGTGCCAGGCCCAGCGACGGCTCGTCCAGCATCAGTACCCTGGGGTTGCTCATCAGCCCGCGGCTGATGGCCAGCATTTGCTGTTCCCCTCCCGACAGGGTCCCCGCATCCTGTTTTCTCCGCTCTTCAAGGCGGGGAAAGATGCGGAACTGGTCCTTGAGCAGTTTTTCGATCAGTTTGCGGTCGCGGATGGTGTAGGCGCCTAGGAGCAGATTCTCCTCGACAGACAGGCCCGGAAAAATCCGGCGGCCTTCAGGGACCTGTACAATGCCCTCGTGCACGACCCGGTGTGCCTTGGGTGTCAGGGGCTTGCCCTTGTAATGGATCTCCCCCTCCCGCCTGACGGTGCCGGACAGGGCATTGATGATCGTCGTCTTGCCCGCGCCGTTGGAACCGATGATGGCCGTGATGGCACCCTCGGCGATGTCCATGCACACGCCGTGGACGGCCTCGTGGACGCCATATTTCACCTTCATATCCCTGATTTCAATAATATTATCGGCCATGGCTAGTCCTCCTCTCCCAGATAGGCTTTCAGTACGTGCGGATTGCATTGGATTTCCGCGGGTTCGCCCTTGGCAATGGTGACCCCGAAATCTTGAACATAAATGTATTCGCAGATGTTCATGACCAGATCCATCCGGTGTTCAATGATCAGGATTGCAGTTTCCGGGTATTTCTCCCGGATTTCCCGCAGAAAGTCCATCAGCTGGAAAACTTCTTCGGGATTCAGACCAGCTGCCGGTTCATCCAGCATCAGAACCTTGGGATTAACGACCAGGGCCCGGGCAATTTCAACCCGTCTCTGGAGCCCGTAGGGAAGATTGTCCGGCCGTTTGTCGGCGTATTCATACAGGTTGAGAAGTTCAAGGCATTCTTTAGCCGCCCGGCTTGTTTCCTTTTCATACTTCCATCGCCGGGGCAGCATGAGCATGGCTTCGATCAGGCTGTACCTGGCGTTGTAATCCAGTGCAACCTTGACATTGTCAAGTACGTTGAGCCCTGTAAAGAGGCGGGCATTCTGGAAGGTGCGCGAAATCCCCAGGCGGGCAACATCAATCTGGGATGTCTTTGTAATATCGCGGCCGTCAAATTCGATGGTCCCGCTATCCGGCTCATAGATCTTGGAAAGCAGGTTGAAGATGGTGGTCTTGCCGGCTCCGTTGGGTCCGATGATGGCGAGAATTTCCCCCTCCCTGACCTCAAAGCTGAAGTCACTGACGGCCTTGACCCCGCCGAAGTTCTTATGGAGATTGGTCGTTTTCAGAATTACAGGCTTCACTTGGCAATCTCCTTCTTATGCTGACGATTCAATTTTTTGGCCAGTTTTTTAATGGGGGCCAGCGAAAATTCCTGCTCACCCATCAAACCCTTGGTCCGGAAATTGATGATGAGGATGATCAGGACACAGTAAATGATCGTTTTGAAGTCCTGGAGCTCCATACCAAAAAGCTTGACGCCCTTCAAAAGCTCGGGCAGGACCTTGAGCGAGGCCGCAGATACGGCCGATCCTGAAAGGGAGTTGGTCCCTCCGAAGAAGAGCAGGATCTGCATCTCGGCAGAAAGAGACCAGTCGAATGAATCCGGCGCGATGACCCGGTTTCGAAGACCGAAGCAAATCCCCCCGACGCCGGCGATGATGGAGGCGATGACATAGATTTTCACCTTGAGGCGGTAAACGTTGATGCCGAAGCTCCGGGCTGCTATTTCATCCGTTTTCAAGGCGATGGCCATGCGTCCGAAACGGGAATACTTGAGATTTCTGACCATGAAGACAATCAGAACCGTAATCCCCAGGACAATCCAGACCAGACCGTTGACTTTCGGAATCTTTGAGAATCCGACAGCTGCGTTGGTCCATTTCCCCAGAAGGATGACAATGGCTCCGACCATCTCGCCGAATCCGACCGAGAGCAGGGCGAAATAATCCCGGCGCAGCTTCAATGCCGGCAGGCTGATGATGAAGGCCACCAACCCGCTTGCCAGAAGTCCCAGGATAGCCGTAAACCAGATGGGCCAGTCAAGATACCTGGCCAGAACGAAGGTGAGATAAGCACAGATCGACATGTAGGCAGCCTGTCCCAGAGAGAACATACCGGCGAGACTGGTCATTGTAAAAACGCCGCTCACGGTAATCACTGAAATACAGGCCAGCATTACAAGTGACAGTTGGTATGCAGTCATGCGAGCCTCCTATACTTTTTCCTGGGCAAAGCGCCCGGCGATTCCAGACGGACGGACAGCCAGGAAAACCAGCATGGCTCCGAACAGGACGATGGGCGTCGAGAGGGAACCCAGATAGAATGTCAAGAATATCTCGAATATTCCAAGGAAGATGGCGGCGATGATGGCGCCGCTCAAGGATCCCAGACCGCCGATGACGGATGCGACAAATCCCTTGATCATCATCTGGGAGCCCAGGGTCGGGTAGACCGAAAGTTTCATGGCCAGAAGCACACCGGATATTCCCGCCAGGGCACCGGCAATAGCAAATACGGTCATGATGGTCACATCCGGATTAATCCCCATCAATTTACTGACCTGGGGGTTGATGGCGACGGAGCGGATAGCCAGTCCGACACGCGTCTTGTCAATGAAAAAGACCAGAATGGCCAGTATCCCCAGGGAGATAAGGAGGATAAGGGTATCCATGGATGAAAAACGGATGCTTCCGATGTGGAATGTCGTACTCGAAAATATGGGGGGAAAGGCGTAGAGATTCTTCCCGTAAAAGATTGTCAGAAAATTGACAATCAGGATCGACATGGTGATGGAGGCCAGAAAATAATAGATATTGGGAGACTGTTTGGTACGCAGGCGGCGATAGGCGATTGTATCAATCACCAGGGACAAGAGAACCCCGAAAGCCGCTGAAAACAAGATTGTTATGTAGATCGGAGGCGGGGGAGTGAATGCGCGCTGGAAATAGAAGGCAGCGTAGGCGCAGGCACTGATCATTCCTCCGTGTGCAAAGTTGCTGAACTTCATGACGCTGAAGACCACAGCAAAGCCTACTGCAACCAGCGCGTAAACAGCTCCCAATGAAATTCCGCTGATCAGTAATTGGATACTCATGTGACGGTTGCTCCTTACAAAGATAAAGGGCGAGTGATGGCCGCTCGCCCTTCAATAAATTACTATTCTTTGATCATCAGCTTATTTATTTGCTGTAATCAGTCGTTCTGTAAACCAGGCAGATGATGTCGTTGCTGTCATCATAGGTGGCGATGTACATACCCAGATCCAGGGTCGGGCGATGAGTGGCCGGATCAATGGAGATGTACTGGCCGCCGGCGGACATGACATTTTTCGTATCG
>DUUZ01000243.1 GCA_012841255.1 Clostridiaceae bacterium | reverse complement strand
GGGTGCCGCCATACCGGTTATGAGCAATTCGGGAAGCGGGAACCAGGGGCTGACGGCTACTGTCTGTGTTTCCTCAGCCGCTGATTACCTGGGGAGCACGGAGGAGGAATTGCTCCGCGCCCAGGCCCTGAGCCATCTGGTGGCCATCCATGTGAAGAAGAGCTACGGCCGCCTGTCGCCCCTTTGCGGTGTGACAGGTGCGGCTGTCGGTGCCAGTGCGGGTCTGGTCATGCTGCTTGGCGGCGGCCTCGACCAGGTGATCGCCGCGGTCCAGAACATGTTCGGAACCTTGACCGGCATGATCTGCGACGGTGCCAAGCTGGGATGTGCCCTCAAGGTATCAACCTCCATCTATGCCGCCGTCCAGGCCGCCTATGTGGCCATGCGGGGCAAGGAGATCGCCCCGACGGACGGGGTCATTGAATGCGATGTGGAGGAGACCATCCGGAACATGGAGAGGATCTCCAAAGAGGGGATGACCCACATGGACGACCTGCTCCTCAACATCATGCTGAACAAGCGGACCGACGGTTGACCCTTGCCCGGCTCGTGGTATAATGCGAAAGGTAGCGGCCTGCGGGTGTAGTTCAATGGCAGAACATTAGCTTCCCAAGCTAAATACGGGGGTTCGATTCCCCTCACCCGCTCCATGCAAATTGCCCCGATTGTTACCGCTTTGACAATTGCCGGCAAGCTTTGTATGATAGTCAGGCAGGAAAACTTATTGCCTTTTTAGCTCAGTAGGTAGAGCGCATCCATGGTAAGGATGAGGTCGCCGGTTCAATTCCGGCAAAAGGCTCCAAAATTAGGATCTGTCCCGTTTGGGGCGGATCCTTTTTCTTTAGTAACTCCAGAGTCTACAGGCCACAGTGTTCTCATGTTTACTAAGGATGAGGGTTGAAGCGGAAATAATTGATATCCATGGAGGGCCTTATGAACCGAAGAATCAGTTATAAAAAAATGGCTCCGGCCGCCTTTGAAGCCTTGTTGAAAAGCGAAGAGTCCATGAAGGACAGTCCCCTTGAGCCCAAGCTTTTGGAGCTCATCAAAATCAGGGTTTCCCAGATCAACGGCTGTGCCTTCTGCCTTAATATGCACACCAAAGATGCAAGAGGACTGGGTGAAAGTGAGGAGAGGATCTACCTCCTCAATGCCTGGAGGGATTCAAAGATCTACTCAGACAGGGAGAGAGCAGGCCTGGAATTTGCAGAAAGCTTGACCCACATTTCGGCCCATCCTGTATCCGATGAGCATTTTGTAAGGATGAAGGCACTCTTTTCTGATAAAGAGATCGTTGACCTGGTCTTTGCCATCAACAACATCAATAGCTGGAACAGGCTGAATATCACCCTTTCCTAGCTGACAAGCGCTGTTTTGGTGCCTGACACCCGGCGGCAATTTGCCCCCGGCCCTGGCTTATCGTGCAATGTCAGGCATTAGGAGAGGGTCAGGCCCGCCGCCGGTTCTCATAACGGTTGATAAAATCAAGTTCCAGTTTGACCAGGTGATCCAGGCCGTAAAGGTACTGATGAAGGGCCACCCGATTTTGGAGCTGTATGTTTGTCCGCGGGAGTTCCGCCAGATAAATAAAATGATGCTTAATTTCTTCCAGGTGCTCCCTGTTGGATTCACTGCTGGTCAAAGTACTGCTCGTATCGGCAAAGCGGTCTGTGAAGCTGCTCAATAATCGAACCTCGGTTTGATCCAGAAACTTGAGTTCAGTAAATTTCTGCATGGCAGCCACCCTTTCATACTGCTGCCGTCTCATAGCGAAATACTCGACGTAATAGTCGTGGTCCTCCAGATAGAAACTATGCAGATAATCATAGGATCTTTTTCTGGCCAGCGTTAAAAGCCGGTCCAGGTCCTGCAGGTCATCTTCTGCAAAATCGGCTCCGGCTTCATTGTTCAGGCGCTTTCCCATATTCCGGTAGATGGACCTGAAGAGGCTTTCTGCCTGACGGCGGTATTCCAGCAGTTCGGCTTCAATGTCGATGGTGAAGAAATTGATCACAAAAGACAAGGACAGGCCGATGAGCATGAGGAGCAGCTGGTTGAAGAGTGCGGCCCACGCGACAGTTTCAATCGTGTAGAGCTGCAGGACCAGAACCATATTGGTGATGATGGCGGATCGGGTGTCGAAGCGATACATGGAGTATGTGAAGAGCAGGACGTAGAGGGCCAGGGCCGGCCATATAAATCCAAGCAGGAAAAATAAGATGGAGGCCAGGCCCAGGGAGAAGAGGGCAGCCAGGAGTAGCGTCCCCGATAATTTCAGGGATTGCTTTTTGGTTGACAACATGGCGACCACGTAGACAGTTGCAGCCGAAATCTGGAATTCCAGCTTCAGAAGATTGGCCAGGAAGAGGGCCGCAAGGACCCCAACAGTCAATTTAATCCCATTGATGATATTTTCTTTTGTCACTGCTGCTCCTCACTTTGCATAGGTCCGTATGGACATTATGGGGCAGCCGCCGCAAGAAGGACAGTCAGGCGGGGACCTGGTGGGTCCGGAGAACCTGGCCGTGAGGGCGGATCGAATCTACCATCGGTCGAAGTCCCTATTATCCAGAAAGGCCAGCAGTACCTTGAAGAGAGAGTCCTTGGGCTTCAAGGTGATCTCCCGCTTCTCTCCGTTGCCCAGTTTGATCCAGAAACGGACCGATCGGATGTATTCCTGCCGGCTCCCCGACATGGCGCCCAGGAGGGCGCCCCAGTTGCCCGCGATCTCATGGCCCATGATGGTGTTGGCCAGGGTGTCGTCGAAGACCTTGCGATCCACCTCCCGGATCACGACATCTTTTAGACCGTGTTTTTGGATCTCCCCTGAAATAATAACCTTCCGCCAGCCGCTGACCAGCCAGCCGACAAGGCCCAGACCTGCAAAAAGAAGGGCCAGGATCAGGCCCCACTTGATGATGAGGACGACAGCATTTTCCAGCCGGTCGGCCTTGGCCAGAAGATAGATGAAGGATTGAGCAATCATAGTCAGGCGTCACTTGTTACGGGAATTTGTTTTTCTTGCCGATTATCTTCACCCTCACTATAATTCAGGTGTCATTGAAATATCAAGGAAACCTTGATGAACAGGCTCTTGCTTGACTTAAATGTCTTTAAACTGTGGAGGAAAACATGAAAAAATATCTGATGATAGTACTAGCGCTCGTTGTCGTTCTGGCACTGGTCGTCGGCTGTGCCCCCAAGGGCGATACAGATCCGACAGATCCCAGCCAGTCGGGCGGAACGCCT
>DUUZ01000242.1 GCA_012841255.1 Clostridiaceae bacterium | reverse complement strand
GGGAGGCCTTTCCTCCCGGATTGCATCCAGCAGGTCTGCATAAAGGAAGGTAAAGGGATTGCCCAGTTCCCTGATCAGGCCTGGTCCCTCCCCCTTCAGCCGGTTCCAGGCCGCTTTCAATAAGAGCTTTCTCCCCAAGTCTTTACCGCCGTCCGGCAGGACCGACACCGACTGCTTGCCCGATGCAAAAGAAGCCCGGACCGTGCCCTTCTCCAGTCTGAGGAAAAAGGAGGCCTCATGGCGGTCAGGATCCGTGTTGGTCGTTCCCTCCAGGAGAAGATAGCGGTTGTCCCGGAGTTCCAGAGTCCCCGAAACCAGATCGGCCGCCTCCATCTCGTGGCATTGGCGGGCCAGAACCGCTGTTGCAGCCACCGGTTCCGCATCCATCAGCCAGGCCATGAGATCCAGGGCATGAATGGACTGGTTCATGAGGGCACCGCCCTCGGCCTTCCAGCTCCCGAACCAGGCCGCCTGATCGTAATAGGCCTGATCATGACCCCAGCGGGTCGTCACCGTCCCGTAAACCACTGCCCCGAGCGCTCCTCCGGCAATGAAATCCTTTAATTCAGAAACACCGGGAATGTAACGGTATTTAAAGCCCATGACCAGAACCCGGCCAAGTTCCCGGGCACGGGCAACCAGGCCTTCAGCTTCGGCTGCATCCATGGCCAGGGGTTTTTCCACCACCAGGTGGGCGCCGGCCTCCAGAGCCTTATGGGCCAGGGGCGCATGCGTCACGGGAGGGGTTGCAATGACCGCAATATCAAAGGATTTATTGGCCAGCATATCGTCCAGATCAGTGGACATGAAGGGGGCCTGGATCCCCCGTCTCCCCGTCCGGATCACGGCCTCCATGGCTTTTGTGTCCCGGTCCACCAGACCGGACAGGGTAAGAAAACCTTTTTTCTCAAAATAGCGGATGGCCCGGACATGCGCATGCGATGCCCGCCCGCAGCCCACGAGCAGCACCTCCAAAGGACGCGCCGGCCTTTTTCTTGTCATCTCCTGCCTCCTAAAGACTGATGCCCGTCCGGTAGCCGGCCCGGACCGCCTGGGTAATCATGGCGGGGTATCCCGCGTCACCGAGAAGATGGATCTCCGGGGCGACATAGGCGTCCAGCAAAATATTATATAGATAATCATCCGGCCTGCTGCCGGTGGCCAGGATCACCAGATCCGCCTCCAGCTCCAGGGTCTCCCATTCCTCCCTGATGGGTTTTCCCAGGGGATTGGGGACATTGTCCGGCAGGATGGGCGCCCAGCGGTTGTAAGGGTCGGGAACAGTCGCAGATTTGTTGGTCCGCACCGTTGCCTTTCCTTCTTCGATCTTTTCCAGGCTTGTGCAGTTCATGAGCTTGACCCCGCTCTTTTCCAGTTCATGGAGCAGGTGGCCCCGGTTGGCCGTACAGATACCGGCCATGAAGTGGGGGAGCATTTCCAGGACCGTCACTTCCAGCCCGTATTCGGATGCCAGCATAAAGGCGGTCTCACAGCCGACCAGGCCGCCGCCCGCAATGATGACCGTCTTGACCTCCTCCAGGGATGAAAGATCGGAAAGCAGTTTTCGCACCGGCAGGGCTTCTTCCAGGCCCTCGATGGCAGGCGCCGCCTCCCGGCTGCCTGACGCACAGACCACGGTGTCAAAATGTCCCGCTTCCAGGAGCCGCAAGGTGGCCTCGGTCCCCGGATAGAAATTGAAATCCGGATTCTCCGCCTCTTCCTCGACCTTCCGCTCCATCCATTCCAGATAGTTGCGGACATCCCGTTTAAAGGCAGGGAGAGCCGCCAGACGGACCTGGCCGCCCACCGATTCCTCCTGATCGAAGAGATGGACCTCATGGCCCCGGGACAGGGCCGCCATGGCACACTCAAAGCCCGCAGGACCGGCGCCGATGACCGCGATTTTCTTTCTGATTTCGGCCTTGGGGATGTCGGCCGGGTAAACCGATTCGAAGGAAGTCCGGGGATTGACGGCACACATGGGGTGGCCGCCTTCCACAAATTCATTGATGCAGGCCTCCTGGCAGCCGATACAGGGGCGGATATCCGCCACACGGCCGGCATAGGCTTTTTTCGGCCACTCCGGATCAGCCAGGAGCGGCCGGCCTAGCATGACCATGTCGCAAAACTCATCCGCAATGGCCCGCTCGGCCAGATCCGGATAACCCAGCTTGCCGACTCCGACAACCGGGACCGGGATGCCCTTGTTGGAAAGAATTTCTTCCTTTGCAAAGTATTCCTTGACCAGGCGGGCCGCCTCCAGGAACAGACCCGGCTTCATACTGGTCGGCGGATGAGGCAGCCACCAGTTGTCGTAGCAGCCCAGGTCCACATCAAACATGTCGACGCCGGCCTTGACCAGGTTCTTCATGTAATCCAGGCTCTCGGCCAGGCTCCGCTCATTTTTAAACTTCCGAAGGGACTTGACACTCTTCATCCGGTCGCCGTAGGTGGCATTCAGAGCCAGGGAGAGATCGATCCGGTACATGATAGGAT
>DUUZ01000241.1 GCA_012841255.1 Clostridiaceae bacterium | reverse complement strand
GGCCCTTTTGTGGGCCGACGGCCGCTACTATATCCAGGCGGAGAAGGAGCTTGCCGGCAGCGCCTTTGAACTCATGAAACAAGGGGCGCCGGGCGTGCCCGATGTCCTGGGCTGGCTTATGCAAAACCTGCCGGAAGGAAGCGTCCTGGGAGCCGACGGCCGCCTCCTGCCCGAGGCCATGGCCGGGAAAATGGAAGATGCCCTGGCTAAAAAAGGAATCGGCCTCCGCTTTGACCTGGATCTTCTGGGGCCTATTTGGGAAGACCGGCCGCCGCTCCCTTCCGGGAAGATTTTCCGCCATGATCTGGCCTATACCGGCCGGCAAGCTTCGGTCAAGATTGCCGACGTCCGTTCCAAGATGAAGGAGGACCAGGCAGACTATGCCCTGTACGTCGGCCTGGATGATATCGGCTGGCTCTATAATTTCCGGGGCAGCGACGTGCCCAACAATGCTGTCGCCCTGGCCTTTGCCCTCATCACTCAAAAAGAGGCCTTTCTCTTCATCGACCCGGTCAAACTGGGATCGGAAGACCGGGACTTCTTTTCCGGTCAGGGTATCACGGTCCTGGATTACGATTCCATCGGGCAGCATCTTGCCGCCCTTGCCCCAGGCCGCCTGGCCGCTGACAGAAACCGGGTCAGCCGGGCACTGACGGCCAGCCTGCCCGGGGATGTTTCCCTTGTCCAGGTCAAGGATTACCCCTTCCTGATGAAGGCGGTCCTCAATGAGACCGAGCTCCTCTGCCAGATCAGGGCGGGGATCCGCGACAGCCTGGCCGTCACCCGATACCTGTACTTTGTCAAAGAAGAAGCCGCCCCCCGGGGCCTGACTGAAATCGAGGCCGCGGCCCGCCTTCGGGAGCTGCGCCGGGAATCCGTTGACTTCATCATCGAGAGCTTCCCCACCATCTCCGCTTACGGCTCCAATGCTGCCATGATGCATTACCAGGCTACGGACCAGGACCACAGCCGTCTTGCACCCCGGGGCCTCTACCTGGTCGACTGCGGTGCCCAGAGCCCCGACGGGACCACCGATATCACGAGGACGGTTTCCCTGGGCCCCTTGACACCGGAGGAGATCGCCGACTACACCATGACCCTCAAGTCCCATATCGCGCTCGCCTCCCTGCCTTTCCTTTCGGGGACCTCCGGCACCAGCCTGGATGCAGTGGCCCGCTCGGTTATGTGGCGCTACGGCCTGGACTATAAATGCGGGACGGGCCATGGATTCGGCTACCTGTCCGGCGTTCACGAAGGCCCCCAGCGCCTGACCCACAACCCCCGCTTCGGGGATTACGGCTTCCGTGAGAACAATGTCATCACCATCGAACCCGGGGTCTACCGCCAGGGCAGGCACGGCATCCGGCTGGAAAACGACTATGTCGCCCAGAAGATCAATAAATCCGTGACAGCGGAAGGTTATGACATCGCCTTCCATACGGAGGAGGGGTCCTTGAATGAGAACCAGGATATTTTCCTCCGCTTCCAGACCATGACCTTCGTCCCCTTTGACCGGGCGGCCATCGACCCCGCCCTCCTGTCCAGGGATGAACTTCTCTGGCTGGACGATTACCACCAGGCGGTCCGAAAAGCCCTCTCCCCTCTTCTCGAGGGGCCGGAACTTGACTTTGTCCTGGGGGAAACAGAACCCTTCCTGGAGCAGTAGACCATGGTCCAGGATTCCGGAAAAAACCCTGTCCCCACCGTCGATATTCCGGGCGGTCTGACCCTGACGCTCGACCGGACCCGGCCGCT
>DUUZ01000240.1 GCA_012841255.1 Clostridiaceae bacterium | reverse complement strand
GAAGGAATACCCCGACGCCTGGATGGAATTGCCCTACCCCTTCATGGTCATGCGCCGGGAGGACAAGGTCCTGGTCCGCTACCAGGACATGGATGTCTACGCTGTCCCCATGGACCTGCCTGTGACCGGGAGTAAAACGGCTAATATCAGCACGCTGCGCCTGTGGAAGGTGGAGCCGGCCGAAGAATTCGACTTCAATCTATTCAACTCCCAGCGCTTTGACGACGCTGTCATTCAGAGGAACCGGGTCAAGGATATCTGCCGGGTTCTCTATCCCAACGACACTACCTATGACGGCAAGGTCCTGCGGGTCCGCCAGCAATACTTCTTTGTCTCGGCCTCCCTGCAGAACATCGTCCGCGGCTACCGGGAGCGGCACGGCTACGATTTCTCCTCCTTTGCGGATGAGAATATCATCCAGCTGAATGATACCCACCCGGTCCTGGCCATCCCCGAGCTCATGCGGCTCCTGATCGATGAGAACCGGCAGAGCTGGGAGGAGGCCTGGGCCATTGTCAGCTCCGTCTTTGCCTTTACCAACCACACCATCATGCAGGAAGCCCTGGAGAAGTGGGATCTGGAAATCTTCCGCTACCTCTTCCCCAGGATTCTTGAAATTATCGAGAAGATCGACGGCCAGTTCCGTGAAGAGGCTTTTGCCTTCGGTTTCAACGAGGATGAGATCGATGCCCTGGCTCCCGTCCACGACCGCCAGGTCCATATGGCCCTTCTGGCCATCTACGCCTCCTCCTCCGTCAACGGAGTGGCCAAGATTCACAGCCAGATCCTCAAGGATGAGGTCTTCAACCCCTTCTACATCTGGCATCCGGAAAAGTTTTCCAACAAGACCAACGGGGTGACGCCCAGGCGCTGGCTCAACCAGTGCAATCCGGAGCTGTCCTCCATGCTGACCCGGCTTTCGGGCTCCGACAGCTGGCTGACCGACATGGAGGAACTGAAAAAACTCCAGCCCCTGGCTTCGGATACCCAGGAGATGCGGAACCTGATTGAAATCAAGAGGAAGAACAAGGAGAAACTGTCCCGCCTCATCCTGGAGCGCGAGAGCATCCACGTGGATCCATCCTTCATCTTCGATGTCCAGATCAAGCGGCTGCACGAGTACAAGAGGCAGCTGATGAACGCACTGGAGATCATCGACCGCTATTTCCTCCTGAAGGAGAACCCCGGGCTGGACATGCCGCCTGTCGCCTATATCTTCGGCGCCAAGGCCGCCCCCGGCTATTTTTTGGCCAAGGCCACCATCAAGTTCATCAATGAGATCGCATTCATGGTCAATACGGACCTGGATGTGTCCAGCCGCATGCGGGTGGTCTTCCTCCATAACTACAACGTGTCCCTGGCCGAACAGATTTTCCCCGCCGCGGATATCTCCGAGCAGATCTCCACGGTCGGCATGGAAGCTTCCGGCACAGGTAACATGAAGTTCATGATGAACGGGGCGCTGACGGTGGGGACTTATGACGGGGCCAATATCGAGATCCTGGAACAGGTGGGCAAGGATAATATCTTCATGTTCGGCCCCCGGCTCAAGGATTTCCCTGAGACCAAAAAATTCTATACCTCCCACTGGCAGTATGAACATGTGGAAGGTTTGAAACGGGCTGTTGACACCCTGGTTGACGGCAGCCTGTCCGACGGCAACACAGGCATGTTCCGGGCCCTCTATGACCGGCTCCTCCAGGGGTCCAGCTATGAGAAGGCCGATCCCTACTATGTCCTGGGAGACTTCGCCGACTACCGCAAGGCCAGGAATGAGGCCTATGCCGCCTACAAGAACCAGATTGACTGGGCCCGCATGTGCTGGAATAATATCTGTTCCAGCGGCTACTTCAGTTCCGACAGGACCATCGAGGATTACGCCCGGGAGATCTGGAAGATCGAAAGCAAACATTTGGAAAATGTTTAGGAATAAAAAGAAAGATTCGAGGGGATAAGATGGCAGAATTCAAGTTTGAAATCAAGAAGGAAATTGCAGTGCTTTCAAGCAGTCCGAAAACAGGATGGAACCGGGAACTCAACTTCGTCAGCTGGAACGGGAACGATCCCAAGCTGGATATCCGGGACTGGGCACCCGACCATCAGAAGATGGGCAAGGGGATTACGCTCTCCCATGAGGAGACCGCTATTCTCCGGGAGATCCTGGACAGCCTGTCACTGGATGAGCTCTTCGGGGTCAGCTAGGGATTTTCTAGCCTTAAAAAAGAACAACAAAAAGCGCTCCGGCCCTGCAGGTGAAGCGCTTTTTTTGTATCTTATG
>DUUZ01000239.1 GCA_012841255.1 Clostridiaceae bacterium | reverse complement strand
GGATGGCGTGGCGGACCCGGTTGCTGACGAAGGTCTCTTCCCGGGTGGTGTCGAACTTGACGGGATGGCCGCCGATCCGGGTGGTGACCCAGGCGACCAGGGGCTCGTAGAGCGCATCCTGTTTATTGCCGAAGCCTCCGCCGATGTAGGGCTTGATGATCCGGACCTGGCCCCAGCCCAAACCCAGGGCCTGGGCCGTAATCCGGCGGATCAGGTGAGGGATCTGGGTCGAGGAGACCACGGTGATCCGGCCGCCCTGCTCCTGGTAGGCGTAGGCCACATGGTTTTCGATGTGAACATGCTGGACGGTCGGCGTATGATACCAGCCTTCCACCTTGATCAGGCCGGGCTCCTTGATGGCTTCTTCGTAATTGCCGTGGCTGATGACGCTGTGTCCCAGTATATTGTCCGGCCTTTCCTCGTGGATGACGGGGGCGCCTTCTTTTTTGGATTCCAAAGGATCCAGAACGAAGGGGTATTCCTCGTATTCCACCTTGAGCGCACGTATGGCGCGGTCTGCGGCGACGTAGTTCTCCGCGACAACGACGGCGATGTCATCGCCGTAGTAACGGACATGTTCATTCAGGATTTTGCGGTCGGCAATGTCCTGTTTGGACGGGTCGAGCGCCCACGGGTGGCCGGCTGTCGAGAACAAAATATCGGGGACATCAAAACAGGTGAGAATCTTAACCACGCCTTCAATCTGGCTGGCCTCACTTGTGTCGATTGACAGTACTCGACCATGTGCAATGGTGGAGTGAAGGATCCGCGATACATAAGCGTTCTTGGGGCAGAGGTCATCTGTGTATTTCGCGCGGCCGGTGGCCTTGTCAAAAGCGTCGACGCGCTTCGTACTTCTCCCAACTTCCATATGTAACTCCCTCTAAAATAATCGTGCGGTAAATCCCGCTGTAAGCTTATCGGGAATTATAGCACAATTCGCGAAATCCACTAAGTGAAAGGGCCCCAAAAGACCGTCAAAATGCAATAGATCCGCAGGCGGAAGAGACCCCTGCCTCGTGATATAGTAGGCAGGAAGACGCATTTTGAGTAATAGAGGCTCTTAGGAGGCATTATGGAGAATCGTTTTGGCCGGATTATCGAAGAGGTGAAGAAGGCGCCCGTCAAGCGGCGCTGTGCCCTGGTCTGTCCCGATGAACACACGGAAAAAGCCGCCCTGGCAGCCCAGGAAATGGGCCTGATCGAGGCCGTTTTTCTGACGGCGGGAAAGGGGACCGGGGACTTTCATTTTCCTTCCGCCATGGAGGCCGCCCGGGAGGCGGTGACAGGGGCCCGCGAGCGCCGCTATGGCATGATCCTCAAGGGCAATATCGACACGGCTGTTCTTTTGAAACAGGTGGTCAATAAGGACTACGGCCTCCTGACCGGCCGCCTGATCTCGCATGTGGCCCTCCTGGACATCCCGGCCTACCACAAGCTTGCGGTCCTGTCGGACGGGGGCATGGTCATGTATCCCGGCCGGGAGGAGCTGGCCGGTATTCTTGAAAACGCCGTGGATGTCCTGCATGCCCTGGGGGTTGAGGAACCCAAGGTTGCCTGCCTGGCCGCCGTCGAAAAGGTGCATGAGCGGATGCCGGAAACCGTCCGG
>DUUZ01000238.1 GCA_012841255.1 Clostridiaceae bacterium | reverse complement strand
GGCCCCGTTGGCGCAGTCAATGACCAGGTGCATGCCGGTCAGATCAAGGTCTGCGATCTCCAGCAAATGATCCCGGTAGCGGTCGCCGCCTCCTTCATAGGAGGAGAGCCGGCCCACGTTCTCGCCGACCGGGCGCACGTTCCCGTGAAAGCCCTGGCGGATGACCGCCTCTATGGCATCCTCCGTCTCGTCGGGCAGTTTGAAGCCGCCGCCGGAGAAGAGCTTGATTCCGTTGAATTCATAGGAGTTATGGGAGGCAGAGATCATGGCCCCGGCATCGGCCTTGAGCTGACGGGTCAGCCAGGCCACGCCCGGCGTTGCGATCACGCCCGCATGGATGACATCGGCACCCGCCGAGGTAATCCCCGCGATCAGGGCCGAGCCAAGCATACCGCAGTAGATCCGGGTATCCGTCCCCACGACGAAGGTGGGCTTGTGATGGGTTTCCTCGGTCAGGACCCGGGCGGCCGCAAGTCCCAGTTCAAAGGCCAGGGTCGGCGTCAGTTCCTCGTTGGCGATGCCGCGCACGCCATCCGTTCCAAAAAGTCTGGTCATAAGAATTATCCTTTAATTATTCGGTAGAAAAGATGTTCACCGTCACACTTGCAGGAATAAGAATTTCCGTTTTGGTGTAAAGCAGGGTCTGGGTGTCCACCTTGACCGGCAGCTGGACGGGACCCGTCCGGCTGACCTCGCTGACATCGATATAGGCGGAAAGCCTGGCTGGATTGATGTCATCCAAAACCTGCTGCCGCCCCTTTAAAGTAATCTGAACTGTAGTCACCGGGTAGCTTTGAACCCCGAAGCCCCGTTCCAGGGCCTGATCCACTCCGTAGTGGGCCAGGGAGACCGAGAAGGTCCGGGTGGTCACCGGATTGACCGTTACCTGGACGAAAACCCACATGAAGAAGGCTAAAAGGACGGCCACTACAGCCAGTCCGCTCCGCTGCCTGCGGGACAGGCTGGATCCCGTCACACGGCGGCGGCTGAATCGTTTGCGAAAACGGGAAGAAGTTTTTTTACCGGATCCGTCATCCGCGCGGTCCTCTTCCTGGAGGGGCAGGTTCCCCTCCTCCCCTTCACTGCGAAAATCGTGGGTAACCAGGATCTGATCATCGGGAGATTCTTCTTCCTCCCCGCCGTTCCGCCTCTTGAACCACAGGCGGACCCGGACCAGAAGCGGCTGCTTTTCCTTGGAGGGAGAGCTGCCCAGGAGACGGTGCAGCTGGGTACGCAGGGCATCGCCATTGCCCAGGACGTGCAGGACGCCCCCGACCGCGATACTGATCAGGCCGCGCTCTTCGGAAACGGCGACTGCAATGGCATCCCCTATTTCGCTGGCCCCCACCGCAGCCCGGTGGCGCAGGCCGAAATCCCGTCTCAGATGATAGTTGTCTGACAGCGGAACGTGGACCCGGGCGGCCGCAATCCGCCCGTTGCGGATGAGGACGGCCCCGTCGTGGAGGGGGGAACCCGTGTAGAAAATCTGGCGGAGCAGTGCTGAGGTTACGTTGGCATCAATACGGACGGCATTCTCCTGCTCCTGGAATTCACCCAGCCGGGTGTCCCGTTCAATAATGAGAAGCGCGCCCGTCCGCGTCTCCGCCATCCAGCTGCAGGCATTGACAATGGCCTCGATCATCTGGTGGGTGGCCGGCCCCCCCGACATGACATCAAAATTAAAATAGGACAGGCGGTTTCTTCCCACGGCCTCCAGGGTCCTTCGGAGTTCCGGCTGGAAGATGACGATGATGGCAATAGCTAAAATGGAGATGGTCCGGTTCAGCATGAAACCGATGGTATTCAGCCCGACGGCGCTGGCGGCCAGGGCAAAGAGGACGATGAGGAGAATACCCCGCAAAAGCTGCCAGGCCCGTGAATCCCGGAGCAGGAGAAGGATGAAATAAAGAACCATTGCGGTGATGGCAATATCAAAAAGGGCGACAATGATGTCCAGGGGTCCGCCCAAAAAAAGCAGCCCGTCCGTCAAGCTGTATCGCAGCTCTTTGAAGAACTCACCGATCTGTGAAAATACTGTTGAAGGCAAATGTCTAGCTCCAAGTCGACTGATTCCGAAATCTCTTTCCCATATTAGCATATGAGGGGGCGGATATTGCCTCTTGCCGTTTGACAAGAGCCCCCCGGGGCTGGTATGATTCCTCTTGTCGCGCAGACGACATTGCCGATTAGTGTAACGGTAGCACACCTGACTCTGACTCAGTTTGTCCGGGTTCAAATCCTGGATCGGCAGCCAGGAGCCCTCCGCCTTCCAGCGGAGGGTTCTTTTTTCGCCTTCTTTTTGCTCCATGTTAAAATCAGGGATATCAAAAACCGAAAAAAGGGGCCCATTATGCAGATCTTCCAGCCTTGGACCATCCGTAACCTCCATTTCAAGAACAGAATCGTCATGCCGCCCATGTGTCTTTTCACTGCCGGCCCCGACGGCCTGGCCCATGACCGCCATCTGGTCCACTATGCGAGCCGGGCCATGGGAGGTCCGTCCCTGATCATCATGGAGGCGACAGGAGTTTTGCCTGAAGGCCGGATCAGCGGGAATTGCCTGGGACTCTGGGAGGAGCCCCAAGTCACAGGACTTGCCCGCATCGTCGGGGCCTGTCAAAGGGAAGGCGCTTTGATGGCCATCCAGCTTAACCACGCCGGCCGGAAATGTGAAGCGCCCGCAAACTTCATCCTGGGTCCCAGCGCCCTGGCCTTCGGGGAGGACTATCCCCTGCCCCGGGAAATGTCAAAAGAGGATATGGACCGGGTCAAGGAGGCCTTTTGCTCCGCTGCCCTCCGGGCGGACCGGGCCGGCTTTGACGCCATCGAAATCCACGGGGCCCACGGCTACCTTCTGAGCTCCTTCCTGTCCCCCCTGGCCAACCAAAGGAAGGATGAATACGGAGGCAGCCTGGAGAAGAGAGCCCGTTTCCCCCTGGAGGTCCTGGAAGCCGTCCGGCAGGTCTGGCCAAAAGAAAAGGCCATCCTCCTCCGCCTGTCGGCCGTCGATCACCATCCGGACGGGATCCAGCTACCCGAAACCGTCGAATTTGTCCGGATGGCCCGGCCGCTTATCGATATTGTCCATATCAGCTCGGGGGGCAATGCCCGGGTTCCTATCCATGTCTACCCCGGCTATCAGCTGCCTTTGGCCCAGGCGGTCAAAAAAGAGACAGGGGTCCCCGTCATCGCAGTCGGTCTGATCCAAACAAGGGAGATGGCAGAAGATATTCTGGTGAATGGTCAGGCAGATTTTGTAGCCCTGGGCCGGGAGCTTCTCCGAAATCCCAACTGGGTACACCAAAACAGGAAAGAGGCGGGTCTCCCCTACGAAGGTCCGGACATCTACCGTCAGGCCTTTGATTGATGTTTAAAAATCGGGAGTCAGGCGGTCCTGGATCCAGCCGTCCCGCCAGGGAATGAGAAAGGCCGGAAAGGGAAGCCCCGCTAATTCTCCCGCACTGAAAGCCGCGGGATCATTGGCATCCCCGCCTTCATCTTCCAGTAGAAGGGTACCGGCCTTCAGTTTGACGGACCAGACGGCAAATTCCCAGACTCTGTGAGAGAAAACGGTCCGCCCCTCTCCCAGCCAGGTCCAGTCTGCATCATGCCCCGCAAGCTTTGGATACTCTTTCTCAAAAAGAGCCAGGGCTTTCTTTTTGCTTCTGGGACCGGCCTTGTCCGGCAGGGCCAGGAATTCATAGAGTCCCGCCAGCAGGCCTTCCGGCCTTCTTTGGCAGTAGATCTGTCCATCTTCTTCCAACAGCAGATAGGTCAGACGGCTGACCGGCCGGTCGGCCTGTTTGGCCGGCAGCGGAAAGTCTCCGGTTCGCGAGAGCGTATGGGCCCGGCACCAGTCCCGGACCGGACAGGCGCCGCAAAGAGGGTTTTTCGGCAGGCAGACCGTGGCTCCCAGTTCAATCAGGCTCTCGCTGAAGTCGCCTGCCCTTACATCTGGAATAAGGCCCGTCACCCGTTCCCGGACCTCTCTTTGGGCCTTGACATCCCCTTGGACAAAAGCTATTGCATCCAGGCGTGCGAAGACCCGGACCAGATTCCCGTCGACGGCCGCCTCCGGCAGATCAAAGGCAAAAGAGAGGAGGGCTCCGGCCGTGTAAGGGCCGACGCCCGGTAATTTCAATAAGACTTTTCTATCCCGGGGCAGCTGGCCGCCGTAGTCTTCCATCAGGCATAAAGCCAGTTTGTGGAGCATGCGGGCCCTTCGGTAATAACCCAGGCCCTCCCAGTATTTCAGGACCTCGACCTCAGGAGCGGCGGCCAGGGCGGCAAAATCCGGGAAAGCTTGCATGAAACGCTTGAAATAGGGGATGACGGCAGATACCTGGGTCTGCTGGAGCATGATCTCTGAAACCACGACCTGGTAGGGGTCGCGCCGAAGGCCTCCCGGTCCCGGCAAACGCCAGGGCAGCTCTCGTGCCTCCCGGTCGAACCAGTCCAGCAGGGCCCTGGAAAAGGCCTCCTTCAAGACTTGTCCCCCATCAGATAAAGGGCCGCAGAACGTCCGGCCAGATAGCCCGATGAAAAGGCCCAAAGGAGGTTGAAGCCTCCGGTGTCCCCGTCAATATCAAGGATCTCGCCGCAGGCGAAAAGACCGTCCTGGATCTTGGACATCAAGGTGTCAGGATCAAAGTCTTCGGTCAGAACTCCTCCGGCCGCCACCTGGGCAAAGTCAAATCCCCTGTTGCCCGTGACAGGAAGTACAAGTCTCTTGATCAGGCGGTGAAGAGGAATACCCTCCCGATCAGACAGGATCAGGAGGGCCCGGCCGATCTTGTCCGGAACCAGGCCGGAAAGGGCCGGCCGGCTGTCCTTGCCAGCCAGAATCTTTTGGATGAAGGCTTCCTCCCGTTCGGGCAGGAAGTCTATTTCCAGCTTACCGGGCGACCGGGAGACCAGGCTGCCCAGCTCCATGGCAGCAATGCCCGACAGGCCGTAGGAGGCGATAAGAAACTCACCTTCGGAAAGCCTGCTTTGACCGTTCCCGGCCTGCAGAAGTGCCCGGCCCCGGAAGCGTACACCCTGGGCGTAGCGGGTCAGGGGGTGGTCAGGGACAAGCAGAGGAACCAGGGCCGGAACCGGCGTTTTTGTCCTGTGGCCCAGACTTTCAAGCATGTCAAGGGGAAGCCCCGAACCGCCCAGCTGGGGCGAGGCCATTCCGCCTCCGGCCAGAATCAGTGCCCGGGAGCGGACACTTTGATTGCCGGCCAGCCGGATCTGGAAGTGACCTTCATTCTTCACAACTTCCTGCACCAAAGAGGGATATGAAAGGAGGATTCCCTCCTCTTTCACGGCCTCTTCCAGGATCAGGGCCACCGACCGGGCCTGAAGCGATCTGGGGTAAAGCCGGCCCTCCTTATCCTCCAAAGTCAGAAGTCCCATCTCTTCAAAAAGACCCGTGATAAAACGGGCGGGGAAACGGGAGAGAATATCCAGGGCAAAACCGGGATTTTCTCCATGGTAACGCCCTTCGGCAGCCGAGTAATTGGCCAGATTGCAGCGGCCGTTGCCGCTGGCCAGAATTTTGCGGAAGGGCTCTTCTTCCTTTTCAAAAACGGTAATATTACCGGCAAAGCCAGCCCGACGGGCGCCCAGGGCCGCCAGGGCTCCCGAGGCACCGCCTCCGATCACAGCAAGGTCAAGATCTGTTTTCACGCTGGCCTCATCCTACTGTTGCAATCACGCCCTGGCCGTCAATGACCAGAAAGAAGTGGAGGCTGTCCAGG
>DUUZ01000237.1 GCA_012841255.1 Clostridiaceae bacterium | reverse complement strand
CAATACAGCATTGAATACAGCCTCCAGTAGTTTTCCCACGGCTTCGTCTCGATCTCCCAGCATAAGTTCTTTCAAGGTCTGCTCGTCTAGTGTAATATTCAGGTGAGCCATGTTTTGTCCTCCAGTATTGATTTTTCTCAAAACTAATTGTACCGAAGGGGCGAGATGTGGCTCATCTCTCAGTTCTCGAATTTACACCAACTATACGGACTCTATCCGCATCCGTCAGGTAACCCGTCATATGTGATGTCCGGGTCAGGGCGCCCTTGTATTTCAAGAGGATGCTGTTTTGCATCCCCAAGGCCAGAGCCGCGTAAAAATAGAAGGCCGCAAACCAAGCAGATGGCAGAATGAAAGGAAGGGCCACGGTCAGCGTCCCCTGGATCAGAGAGAAGAACCCATAGAAGGTGGAAAGACCGGCTTCATGTCCATAAAAGACGGCACCGGCCAGTACAGAACCCGCAAAAAAACAAAGGATAAGGCCGGCCAGCATAAAGACGAAGGAAAAATCTTCCAGCCGGAAGGCAGCGGCCAGCTGCGTCAAATTTCCGGTGTGGTGGGAAACGGCAAGTCCCGCCCCCCAGGCAGCTTCTCCGTTGGTCAGACCGGCGGAAAAGGTAAGAAGACCGATCCAGATTGAATAGTATTTCCGGTTTTTCCCATCCATGTCCGCTGCTCCGTTTTCCATACATAGTAAAAAGCTGTCCCCGTAAACGGAGACAGCCTTTCGTCACATCTAACGCCGAATTAATAGTTCAGCGAACGGATTTCGAAATACTCCTGACCGTGATCACAGGTCGGGCAAAGGGCGGGAGCCTTCTTGCCGACATGGATGTGGCCGCAGTTGATGCAGATCCAAACGGTTTCCCCGTCTTCCCTCTTGAAGACAATATCTTCCTCGATATTGGCCAGGAGGCGGCGGTAACGGGCCTCGTGGTGGCGTTCGACTTCTCCGACCAGCTTGAACTTCTTGGCGATCTCTTTGAAGCCTTCTTCCTCCGCATCGGCGGCAAAGCGGGCGTACATGTCGGTCCACTCATAGTTCTCGCCGGCAGCAGCGTCATCCAGGTTTACGGTCGTAGCCGGGACACCGCCCCCATGCAGGTATTTGAACCAGAGTTTGGCGTGTTCCTTCTCGTTTCTTGAGGTCTCCTCAAAGAAGTTGGCGATTTGGACATAACCGTCCTTCTTGGCCTGGGACGCATAGTACTGGTACTTGGTGTGGGCCATGGATTCGCCGGCAAAGGCTTCCTGCAGATTGGCTTCCGTTTTTGTTCCTTTAAGATCTTTCATGTCTTAGTCTGTCCTTTCCATATGACTTTATTGTTATTAACTCATCTCCCTGACTTTAGCTGATTACAGCCCGTTTCGCAAGAATGATTGGAATTATTCTAAAAGCTCTGGACCCCGGGTCTCTGGCTGAGCGGTAACTGGATGACCGTTTCACCGAAACGTTCAAGTTCTGCTTTGATCTCTTTTTCAAACTCAGTCAGATTGATCCGCCAATAGGAGTAGCCCTCCAGATCCCGGGAGACCAAAAGGTCAAGCGGCCGCTCCTCCTTCATGAGGCGGGCCTCCTGCGGCCGGCCCTCCAGCTGATAGAGTTCAAGGCGGCCCCGGGGAGGCCAGTCCAGCAGATGGATAAAGAGATCGCAGTCTTTGGCAGTTAAAATGAAAAGATCTTGCTCGTAAGGGTATTCCAGGTATTTGAGATCGCCATGGAAGGCCGGGCCGTATATCCTGAGGAACTCCCCTGCTTCATCCAGAATGTTCTCGGACGGATAAGGGATCCTCCCTTGCCCGTCGGGCCCGATATTGATCAGGAGATTGCCGCCCCGGCTCCGCGTCTTGGTCAAGAGATGAATCAGCTCTTTGGGTGACTTCCAGTCACGGTCATCCTCCTTGTAACCAAAAGAACCGTTGAGGCTGGCCGGCACTTCCCAGAAACGCCGCTGGGCGAGGCAGGGCAGACGGTTGTCCCCGGCGGTAATGTAGTCGCCCAGCCCGTGGCCGATCCGGCCCGAGACCAGGCAGCCGGGCTGCAGGCTTTTGATTTTGCCGCGGATCCTCCGGCTCTCCTCTTTTCCCATGGACATGGGCGTATCCAGCCAGAGCATGGTGACAGGCCCGTAGCTGGTCAGGAGTTCCTCAATCTGCGGCAGGCATTTGTTTTCGAAATAGTCCTTGAAATCTTCTTTCGGAGGAGCTTCCCGGTAGGCCCGAAGGCCGCCCGGATGATCCCAGTCCTGAGCCTGGGAATAGTAGAGGCAGAAGGCCAGGCCGTATTTCTTGCAGGCCTCCGAAAGTTCTCTGACGTAATCCCGGCCGCCCGGGCTTTGCCGGACGCTGTTGAAGGGGTCGGCCTTGGAATCAAAGAGGGCAAAGCCGTCATGATGCTTGGCCGTGAAACAAAGATAATGCATGCCCCAGGCCGCAGCCTGGCGGCAGATCCTGTCTGCATCGAAGGCTGTCGGATGAAAAAGTGCGGCCAGGGACCTGTACTCCTCATGGGGAATGTCCATGGTCAGCCGGATCCATTCGGCCAGGAAGGGGGTGGTTTCTCCCTTATAGCGGCCGCCCAGAAGGGAGTAAAGGCCGAAATGGATGAAAAGCCCGTAGCCCAGGGACCTGAAGTTTCGGATGAGAGAGGCTGGTGAAGGGTGGATTTCCTCCTGAGCCTTGCCCAGGATCCGGTTGGCCCTTTCGAGCACGGCAGGGTCAAGAGGCCGGAGTGCCCGGCCATGGCGGAGGCCCGTGCCCATATGGAGATCGATGTCAAAGGAATGCGTTTTTTCAGCGATATTTCCAAGATTATCGAGGTCAAGGCCGCTTCCCAGAATCAGGCGGGGACGGGTGTGCTCTGCATACCAGGCCAGGCGGAAGAGATTATCCGGGAGCTTCCCGGGGCCAAGTGAGGTCAGAAGATGGGTGATCCGGGGGCAGGCGTTGATTCTTCTTAATGATTCCTCTATATCGGAAGTCTCATCAATGGCCCGGTGGAAGGTTACCTGAAGATCAGTGCCTTCCAAGAGGGCCTCCAGGGTCTCGATATCCGCCAGACCCTCCGGGTCCAGGATCCCGGTGACGACTCTTTGAACACCCAGTTCATGGAATCTTTGGGCATCCTTCCGCATCTCCTCAAGCTCTGCTTCGGAATAACAGAAGCCCGCCTTGTTGGGCCGCAGCATGACGGACACGGGAATACGGATCTCTTCCAGAACAGACCGGACCAGGCCGTCGCTTGGGGTAAATCCTCCTTCACGGAGGGCCGAAACCAGTTCGATGCGGCCGCCTCCCGCAGCTTCTATGGCACGGGCATCTGCCAGGCTTGTTGCAATACATTCCAGCTTTCCCCTGAATGTCTCCATCCTGTCTCCTCTGGCTCAAGAAATGATCGTTTTTATGATAGCAGAAAGGGCGGCAGCCCCCATTGAAAAGCCGGCCCTTGCGGGCCGGCCGACTCATGACGTTTGCACTTCAAAGGAGGGGGAGGCTATGCAACAGTTATCCCCCGAACAGGCCCTTGACTTTATCCAGTGTATCGCCCGCCTGGTCGAGTGAAAGCTTGGCGCTGACGCCATCGGTTACCGCTTTCAGCTGATCTTCCGGAAGCTTGACGCCCAGCGTCTCTTCCACAGCTTTCAGGGGATCTTTCTTGAACCGGTCCATAAGGGCAGTATCAAGTTTGAGTTTTTTAACCAGATCTTCGATGACCGCTTTGATATCCATGATGCTCTCCTCTTTTATACGGATCTCCCGGCCGGCATTGGAGGATGCCATGGGGCTAGGGAGAAGGGCGATGACGCCGGCGGATGCCTTCGTCAGTGTGTTCTTGCCCAATGTATCATCCTTCATGGACGGGAATCGTACCGCTTGTTATTATTGGGCTGGCAAAGAGAAAGAGAGTGAGTTATGGATAAAGATAAAGAAATCAAGAAAGCTATTTTGGATCATTACGAATCTCTGGCGACAGAAGAGACCCGGACGCAGGAAGAGGCCCGCACCATTACGGAGTCCCTGGGCTATAAAAAAGAAGACCTGGACCTCCTGCCCGAGGAGGCGGATCTGGGACTGGGCTGCGGGAACCCGCATGAAATGGCCAAGCCCCAGCCGGGTGAATCCGTACTGGATCTGGGATCAGGCCGGGGTCTGGATTGCTTCATTGCGGCCAGGGCCGTTGGAGGGACCGGCCGGGTCACCGGCGTGGACGCTTTGCAGAGCATGGTGGACAAGGCCAATGCCATTGCCCGCAAGCAGGGTTTTGACAACTGCAGCTTCATTCAGGGCGAAATTGAGGATATCCCCTGTGAGGATAATTCCTTCGATCTGGTGATGAGCAATTGCGTCATCAATCTGTCCCTGCAAAAACCGACCGTCTACAAGGAAATTTTCCGGGTCTTGAAACCCGGGGGACGGACTGCCATTTCAGATATCACGACCAAGAAGGACCTGCCGCCCGAATGGGTGGCCGATCCCCATATGGCCAAAACCTGAGTGGGCGGTGCCTGGTCTGTGGAGCAGATCACAAAAGTATTCCGCGCCATCGGTTTTGCCAATATCACGATCGAGAGCGAAGAAGTGACGGAAGCCTATGCCCGTAAATGGGGGCATGGCCTGGCCATCCGGGACTATATTCAGAGCAGTCTGATTTACGCGGAGAAACCGAAAACCGTAAGCCGCGGTTCGGTGAACATCAAGAAACGGAAAAGGATGCGGTCAGGATCCCTGCCGGGCCCGGGCCCTTCTCCGGCCTCCGGCCGTCAGCAGGGCGCCGCCGGCGAAACCGGCGATATGAGCCCACCAGGCGATATCTGATGCGCCGCCTGCAACCACGCCCGATACCAGCTGCAGGATGACCCAGACAATCAGGTAGATGAAGGCCGGGATCCTGAAAAAGTAGGGCGGGAAAGGGATCAGGGTCAGGATTTGGGAGCGGGGGTAGAGGATCAGGTAGGCCCCCATGACCCCGGAGATGGCGCCTGAAGCCCCCAGGGTAATGACAGTGGACTGGGGCATGGAGAAGGCATGGGCCAAAATGGCGATCAGGCCGGTCCCAAGGTAAAAGAGGACATAGCGGATTTTGCCCAGGTGGTCCTCGACATTGTCCCCGAAGAGCCAGAGAATCCACATATTCCCGACCAGATGGCTGAGGTCGCCGTGAAGGAACATACTGGAAAAAAGCTGGCCGTAAAAGCGGCGCTCGCCTGCCGTCAGGAAAAAATCCCTGGGCACGAAGGCATAGCTGGCAAAAAAAGATTCAAGCCCCGGAAGATCCAGGGCTGACTGGTACAAAAAGATCAGGGTATTCAATCCGATCAGAAGGATAGTGACCAGAGGTAATTTCTTACTGGGCTGGCTGTCTCGAAGCGGAAGCATTCCGGTCTCGGCCTCACTCTCCTGCTGCCGGTCTTCCCCTAGCCTTGCTGCAGTTCGCGGCTGAGCATGGAGAAGGGAGTCGTATCCCCCAGAAGGATATAGCCGACCAGTTTATCGCCCAGGAAATTTCTCCGGTCATAGGTCAGCTGCGTTTCATCGAAGTGAATCTGCGAGGAGATCTCGGGGTCCTTGGGCGCAATATTGCCGGCCGATGCAATCCGGGTCTCCATGGTATTGACCAGATAGGGAGGCGTGGGGATAACACAAGTTTCATCGCCGCCGGCGGCATTGGCCCCGGCAACCTTCCCCTCACGGGTTGAGACGGACCAGAGCCCGAACCATTTCCCGTCCATGAGGGCACAATCCCCAGCTGCATAGATATTGGGCAGGTTGGTCTCCATCCGGTCGTTGGTGACAAAGCAGCGGTCCACCGTGATGTCTTGGCCTTCCATAACTTCCAGGCGGGCGCGGACGCCGGTTGAGACAAGCACGATATCTGCAGGGACTTCAGTTCCGTCTTCCAGCTTCACGGCCCTGACCTTGCCGGAGGGTCCGGCCAGGATGGCCTCGGTCACGGCATTTTTCATGACCCTGACGCCGACCCGCTCCACCTGCTCCTGGAACATGGCGCTGGAACGGTCGTCCAGCTGGCGGGACAAAAGTCCTGAGCCGCGTTCCAGAATGACCGTGTCGAGGCCGCGCTGTTTCAAGGCATAGGCGGCTTCAAGGCCCAGCAGGCCTCCGCCGATGACAGCGGCCGTCTTGGCCGTCTTGATGTAATCGGAAATGGTCAGTGCATCATCCAGGGTCCAGAGGGTGAAGACTCCCTCGATGTCATTGCCGGGCATGGGAGGCATGAAACTCCGGCTGCCCGTCGCCAGGATCAGCTTGTCGTAGGGAACGGCGGATCCGTCTTCCAGCTCCACCTCCTGCCGGCCGGGGTGGACTTTTTTCACCCGGACGCCCCGGCGGAGATCCATCTTATTGTCCTGGTACCAGGCCTCATCGTGCAGCCTGATTTTTTCGGCGCTGTCCGGCTCCATGATGACGCCGGGCAGACGGGGCCGGTGATAGGGCAGATGCGGGTTCTCCGAAAGGATGACGATCCCGATATCCGGATTCGTTTTCCTTGCTGCTTCCGCAGCTGAAAGGCCGGCGATACCGCTTCCAATGATGACAATCGTTTGCTCCGCCATGACAGAAACCTCCTGGTTGAGGGAATAATCTTGAATGAACGGCCCTCACGCCGGACATACACTTCTTATGATAAATATCGGCAAGCCAGCCTGTCAAATAGTCAGCGATTGTTACAGGCCGGCCGCATAAAGCTCAAATTATATCGTGTAAAATAATAGGACACGAAGAAAGGAGGTCTCCTTTTGTGAATGAACAATCCAGGAAAAGGAAGCAGATCCCCGACATCACCACCCAGCTTCGGGCCGACGTCATCCACATGCCGAAAATCATCGCCGAATGCTCCGGTATCCGGATCCACGGCCGGCGCATCAAATCGGTCATCTTCACGACGGATGCTGCCCAGATCATCAACCACAACGCCGACGCCGTCATGGCGGTTTATCCCTTTACGCCCCATCCGGCTATTTCCAATGCCCTGATCAGCATCTCCCCTGTCCCGGTCTTTGCCGGCGTAGGCGGCGGGACGACAGGAGGTGCCCGCTGCGCCCAGATCGCCATTTTTTCGGAGGCCCAGGGGGCCGTGGGCCTGGTGGTCAACTCCCCCACGACCCTGGACACCATCCGGTCCATCAATCTTGTGGTCGATACCCCCATCATCTGTACCATCGTGTCGGAGCATATGGATATCGCATCCAGGCTTGAAGCCGGAGTGTCTATTTTAAATGTCAGCGGAGCCGGGAAAACCGTGGAGATTGTGAGGAAAATCCGGGAAAACTATCCGGACGTCCCCATCATCGCCACTGGCGGGCCGACGGATGAAAGCATTCTGGAGACCATCCGTGCAGGCGCCAATGCCATTACGGTGACGCCTCCCTCAAGTGCCGAACTCTTCAAGAGAAAAATGGACAAGTACCGGGCCTCGGCGGCTGAGGGTGCCCGGGAGGGGCGGCCCTTATTCTGAGCTTCTTCCCGTCCTCGGACGGGCTGAAAAAGTATAGACTGAGGGTCGGATCTCAGGCGGGAGCTGTCCTTGCGGGCAACTCTCCAGTTGAAAAGAGGTAGGGATGCTGAAAAATAATCTGGTTGACTATAAAAAATACTTCGAGGACGGGCCGGAGACAGAACTCCGCGCCCAGCACAACGAAGCCCGCAGGGTCACCTTCCTGAACGGGGAGATGGTCGGCAACACGTGGAGCGACTACAGCGGCATCAGCGCCCGGGTGCGCCGGGGCGGTGTCTACGGTTTTGCCTCCATGGGGGATGATTCGGAAGAGGCCATCCGCAAGATCCTGGCTGAAGCCTCGTCCAACGCCCGGACCCTGTCCCGCTTTGCCGGACCCGGCAAGGGCCCGCTGCCTCCTTTGGAAAGCGGGCGGAGGGAGCTTGTTGATTCTGCCGGCACCGTCCCCCAATCCTT
>DUUZ01000236.1 GCA_012841255.1 Clostridiaceae bacterium | reverse complement strand
CCCGCCTTCACGCTTCTGGTTCCGGAGGCCCTGGACCATGAACGCCTGATCCAGGCCATCGGGACCGTTGTCCGGCAAAACGACAGGCGTCTGACTGTTCGTAAAGTTTCAGAGGACGACTGGCAAGCGGCCGTCCGCCTGGGCGGCTATGACGCCATCCTCCTTTACGAAGAAGGAGGCGACGCTTTAGATCCGGCCGACTACCTGGAGGGCTTGCGCCTCTTCGGCCTTTGCGACTGGACCGGGGCCGGAGATGCGGGCGACGCTGCCATTTTGTCCGATGCCAGGAATCTGACCATGACCCTGGAAGGGGACCGGACGAGCCTTTCATCGGCCGCTTACACGGGAGCCCTCCTGCGTGTTTTCGGGGACCTGCCCCTGGCCGGCCTGTCGCTTACAGCCAGCATGGTCTGGTACAGTAATGCTATTGAAGGGACCCTGACGGGAACCTGGAATTCACCTTTCGAGGGAGTGGAGGATCTATTGATATGGAGGCGATAATCGTCATCATCCTGATACTGGCCGACCAGTGGACCAAAGGTCTGGCCGAGCGCCTGATCGGACCGGGGGGTGTTGTGACCGTCATTCCCGGCTTCTTTGAGCTGACCTGCCTGGCCAATAAGGGAGCGGCCTGGAGCCTCTTCTCCAGTGAATCCTGGGGACTGGCCCTCCTGTCCTTCCTCTCCTCCGCCGTCCTCTTCGCCCTCTTATGGTTCCTGCGAAAGGCCGAGGACTTGCGGGCCAAGATCGTCCTGGTCCTCCTTATTGCAGGCAGTGCCGGCAACCTGATCGACCGGCTGCGGGCCGGGGCCGTGACCGACTTTCTGACCTTTATCTTCGGGACTTACCATTTCCCCACCTTCAACCTGGCCGACAGCCTGATCACGATTGGGGCGGGCCTCCTGATCCTCTTTACCATCCTGGACCGGGAATTTTTGAACTATCCTTTCGGCGTCAAGCCGGTGAAAGAAGAGGAGGCCGTCTAGACTGTGGCAGTAACCCTTGACATCCGCGACCTGGAGGCAGGAGTCCGCCTGGATAAGTGGCTGGCCTCCCGCTTCCCCGAGCGCTCCCGGGAGGGCTGGAAGACGGCCATCCGGGAAGGCGCCGTCCGGATCAACGGGGAGGAGGCCGCACCTTCGCGCATCCTTGCGGCAGGCGACCGGCTGGACCTGCCCGCCCTGCCCTCGAAAGAGAGTCTCTTGCCTCAGCCCCAGCAAATCGATTTTCTGGTTCTTTACGAAGACGATTATCTGGCGGTCATCGAAAAACCGGCGGGACTTGCCGTCCATCCCTCCCACGGCCATGCCGACGGGACCCTTGTCAACGCCATCCTGGCCCGTTTCCCGGGCCGTCTGTCGGATCAGGGGGGCAAGGAGCGGCCCGGCATCGTCCACCGCCTGGACAAGGACACCTCGGGCGTCATGCTGATCGCCCTTGACAATAGGACCCACGAGAAGCTGGCTCGTCTCTTTCGCGAAGGCCGGGTAGGCCGTTACTACCAGGCTTTGGTCCGGGGTATCCCGGATGTCCCCAGAGGCCTCATCGACCTGCCCATCGGCCGGGGCGGGGTCAACCGCCGGCGGATGGAAGT
>DUUZ01000235.1 GCA_012841255.1 Clostridiaceae bacterium | reverse complement strand
GGCCTGCTTTTTGATCCGCCCCTCTCAGCCTTGACCATGACCCTGCATCTGGGCCTGAAGCTGGTGATCGGGGGGACGGCGACGGCCCTGTCACCCACCTTCGGTTTCCTCCTGGCCTTTATTCCGGCGGCAGCCCTTCTGTCCTTCATGGTTGGCCGGGAGGACTTCCGCTGGTCCCGGGCTATTCTTGCCCTTCTGTCCTCCCTGGCCCTGACCTATGCCATGGGCTTTTTGCATGTGGCCCTTGTCTTCCCGGATATCGCGGGGCCGGCCTTCTGGCTGTCCACTCTGCTGTTCCTGCCCGGGGATATCCTGAAGGGGGGGCTGGCCCTCATTCTGGCCAGAAGGCTCAGGCCATTCTTGATGGACCCCAGGACATAAAAAAGCGGGCCGTCTTTGGACAGCCCGCCTCTTCAGATTCTTTCGAACCGATTAATAAATATCTTTCTTCCCGCTCAGGATCCCCAGGGCCACCCTTTCAGGTGTCAGGGGCAGGTGGTAGAAGTTGATTCCCAGCGCATCATAAAGGGCGTTGCCGATGGCCGAGGGGATGGAGATCATGGTGTGTTCCGCCACGCCTCTGGCCCCGTAGGGTGCGTTCAGCTGGGGGTTCTCGATGTAGATGGGAACCACCTCGCAGGGCATGTCCTTCATGGTGGGGATCTTGTTGTCTGTGAAGGAGGGGTTCAGGAGGACATTGTCATCGCTGAACTTGTAGCCTTCCAGAATGGCTGATCCGATTCCCTGCATGACTCCGCCGATCACCTGGCCGTAGACCATGCGCTCGTTGATGACCTGGCCCAGGTCGAAGGCTGAGGCCACTTTCAGGACATCGATGCTGCCGGATTCGACGTCGACTTCGATGTCGACGGCGTGGGCGCCGAAGGTCCAGGCAAGAGCCGGATAACCCTGGCCCGTCTTGGGATCCAGGTTGGTCAGGCCGTCTGCCATGTAGTAGCCGTGGGAGATCAGGGGTCCGCCGACGCCGCTGCCATTGGGCAGGGCATAGCCCAGTGCCATATCCTTGTAGGAGATGCGGCGGTCGGGGCGGTGGCGGTTGTAGATGTAGCCGTCCCCGTGGGACAGGTTCTCGGGCGCGCTTTGCAGAGCCTGGCTGGCCACGGCCTTCATCTGGTCGATCATGTTGTGAGCGGCCTTGATGGTGGCGTTTCCGGCCATGAAGGTGTACTTGGACGCGACGGTGTTCCAGTCGTAGGGGTTGGTGTTGGTGTTGGTTTCGCGCCGGACTTCCACCATCTCGATGGGGATGTCCAGTTCCTGGGCCGTGATCTGGGCGATGGCGGTCAGGGCGCCCTGGCCGTAGTCGATGCCGCCGATCATGACCTTGATATGGCCGTCACTGGCCATCTGCATAATGACCGCGGTCGCCGTGTTGGGAGGCATGGCCGGGGCCTTCTGGATCATGGCGAAGCCCTTGCCTCTGACCTTGCCGGTCTTCCACTCGCGCTCGCGTTCTTCGTCGGTCTTCCGTCCGGTCCAGCCGATTTCCTTGACGACGGCCGACAGGCAGTCGATGGGGCAGCCGGTGCTCTTGGTGACCAGTTCGCCCGAGACGGTGGTATCGCCGGGGCGGATCATGTTCTTCAGGCGGAACTCATAGGGGTCGATGCCCAGTTTCTGGGACAGGATGTCCATCTGGCGTTCGACGGTCCACAGGGTTTCCAGGTGGCCGAAGCCGCGGTAGGCGGTTGAGAAGACCTTGTTGGTGTAAATGGTGTTGGACACGATGGAGACGTTGTTGACGGCATAGGGGCCCAGACCGCCGTAGACGGCCGTCTTGCCCACGTTGACGCCGTAGTCGGCGTAGGCACCGCTGTCCCAGTCATAGGTGATGTCGGAGGCGACCATGGTGCCGTCCTTCATGACCCCTGTCTTGATGCGGCCGCGCATGCCGGCCCGGGTGGGCATGTAGTTGAATTCCTGCTGGCGGGACATGCGAAGCTTGACGGGTGCACCGCCGGCTTCACGGGACAGCAGGGTCAGGAGGGGCTCCAGATGGATGCCCGCCTTGCCGCCAAAGCCGCCGCCGACGAAGGGGATATGGACTTCGATGTCTGAATCCTGCATGCCGAAGCTGTAAGCCATGAGCTGGCGAAGGGCGAAGGGTGACTGGGCCGAAGTCCAGATCTTGATCCTGCCCGTATAGGGGTCGGCTTCGACGATGGCCACGTGCGTTTCAAGCGGAACGTGGGCCACGGCCGGCAGGGTGAATTTGTTTTCGACGACCAGATCGGCCTCTTCCATGGCAGCCTGGGGATCTCCCTTGTAGCTGCGGTTGAGACTGGCGATGTTGGAGTCGGGCTGGGGGAAGAAGACGCCTTCAACGTGCTTGATGTCGGCGATGTCTTCGTGGACCAGGATTTTGGCTGCCAAAGCGTCGTCCAGGTTGCGGACGGGCTCCAGGACCTCATACTCGATGTCGATCAGGTGGATGGCCTGCTCGGCGATGGCCTCGGTGGTTGCGGCGACAGCGGCGACCACTTCGCCCTGGTAGCGGGTTTCGCCCTTGGCCAGGGCCAGCTTGTCCTGCATGTAAAGGCCGACCACGATGTCTGAATCGTCGCCGGTGATGACGGCTTTGACTCCCGGGAGCGCCTTGGCGCGGGATGTGTCAATCTTGACAATCTTGGCCCGGGCGTGGGGGGAGTGAAGCGTCTTGGCATGGAGCATGCCCGGCATTTCCAGGTCAAAGGCGTAGCGGGCCTGGCCCGTTACCTTTTCGATGGCGTCCTTACGTTCGTAAGGCTGACCGACATGCTTGTACTTGGATTGGTAACTTTCATGCGTCTGGTAGGTGCAATGTTCGAGTTCTGGATGGGTCATGAACGGTTCAACTCCTCTCTTTCGCGTTTCGCAGCGCGCTTGACTGCGTCGAAAATCTGGTGGTAACCGGTGCAGCGGCACAGGTTGCCTCCCATTCCCTCCATGATTTCCTCATCGGTGGGGTCGGGGTGACGGTCGATCAGGGCACGGGCCGACATGAGCATGCCGGGTGTGCAGAAACCGCATTGGAGCGCGTCTTCGAAAACAAATTCCTGCTGGAGGATGCTGAGTTCCCCGTCCTTGGACAGGCCTTCGACGGTGACGATCTCAGCGCCCTGAGCCTCGGCGGCCAGGACCAGGCAGGAGGTGACGGCTTCGCCGTTCAGGATGATGGTACAGGCGCCGCATTCGCCTTCGCCGCAGGCTTCCTTGGCCCCGAAGAGCTTGAGTTTATCCCGCAGGAAGTGGAGGAGGAGCATGGTGGGATCAACCTCTTCCACGACAGGCTTGCCATTGACTGTCAGGGACAGGACAATGCGCCGTTCTTGTGATTCTTGATGTGCGGCTTCCAGAGCGCACAGGTCTTTATCTTCATGAGTTGTCATGCGTGAGCCTCCTTCTCCATCAGTTGTGTCATGCAGCGTTTAAAGAGGACGCCGGCCATATGCAGCCGGTATTCCTTTGAGGCACGGACGTCGGATATGGGCCTGATATGGTTTTGAATTTCTTTCTCACCCCAGAGGATGGTCTCCTCGGACAGCCCTTTGGCGTTCAGCTCTTCTTCGAAAGCGGTCAGGCGGAGCGGCGTGATGGCGACTGCGTTGATGGCCACGGAAACCTTGCCCGCACCGTCCAGCCGGCAGGCGACACCGACGGTGGAGAGGTCATGGCCCTTCAGGCGGGTCTGACGCTTGTAGCAGCTCGTGTCACCCTGGCCGGGGTCGGGCAGGAAGACGGAGACGACCAGCTCATTCTTTTTCAGCTGGGTCTTTTTGACGCCTGTGAAGAATTCCGCGATAGGAACTGTCCGGACACCCTCGCTGCTTGCGATCTTGACGGACGCATTGTAGAGGAGGAGTGAGGGCGGCAGGTCTGCGCCCGGAGAGGCGTTGCAGATGTTGCCGACCAGGGTGGCCCGGTTGCGGAGCTGGAACGAGGCGAGCACGGATGCCGCATCGTAGAGGGCTGTGTACTTTTCTTTGACCACATCCGACTCGATCAGGGCATTGACGACGACATTGGCGCCGATCTCCAGTCCCTCGCCTTCTTTATAGGAGAAGACGTTGAGGTCGGGGATGGCTTTGATGTCGACGACATGCCTGGCATCGATCAGGTTGTGGCGCAGCATGATCAAAAGATCCGTGCCGCCGGCCAGGATATAGGTGTTGTCATTCTTGGACAACACATCCAAGGCCTCGTTCAGTACAAGTGGTTTGACGTAATCAAATTGACTTAGCACGAATAACCTCCTTCGTTCAGCAAAGTTTATTTTGCAGATGAGTACCCAATGTTCAATTGCACAGACAGGTGTGCTTTGTGTACAGAATTACTATAATTCTATCACGTATGGGGCCTGAGAACCTCGTAATCGCTCACAATATCCCAGGCAAAGCGTAGTCTCTATTAATAAACATATACAAAAACAAAAAGAGATCTGCTTTTTTTGGCAATATTGCCGGAAAGAGCTCCAATGAGCTGGGATTTGATTGTAAGCGATTAACATAAAAAATGTGTGTTATCCTGTTATTGCTGTTAGATGAGGACAAGCATTCCAGCCAAGCATTTGTGTAAAATAAGGATACGGAGGCGTCCCCCATGGAAGACCGGATCAAATTAGCCATACAACTTCGCGATATCCTGCAGGTCGGGCTCCTTGAAGGGGCTGAAGTCCTGGCTGGCCGTGAGGGGCTGGACAAGGGCGTCTTCTCCGTCAATGTCATGGAGGTCCCGGATATCGTGGAATGGGTGCGGCCGGGGGAGTTCCTCCTGACCACCGCCTATACTTTCAGCGATGATATCTTTGCCCTGGAACGCCTGATCCCCGAACTTCATGCCAAGGGCGTGGCTGGCCTGGGGGTCAAAACACAGCGCTATATCAGCGAGGTGCCGGCCAATGCCATCAGGATCGCCAACGACCTGAACTTTCCCATTATCCGGATCCCGGCAGACGTTCCCTACGGCGAATTAATCAAGGAAATTTTCAACCATATCATCGGGGCCCAGACTCTGCTTTTGGGCAGGATCAACGATTTCAACCGGACTGTCCGGGAAATCATGCTCCGCCAGGGCGGCATGACCGCCATTGCCAAGGAGATCTATCTGGCCACAGGCGCCCCGGTCGCCATCCGGGACGACATGTTCCGGGAGACGCATTTCTACTGTCCCGACGAGGCCAAGGCCGCCCTGATCGAAGACGATTACCGGGAGCTTCTGGCTTCTATGGAGTCGGGCCGGGAGGGGCTCCTGCCCCGGACCCGCAGCCAGGAGGTTTCGGTGGGCAAGAACGGGCTTCGCCGTTTCAGCGTCCCCATCTACTTTGACAATCTCCACTACGGCAGCATCTTCTTCTGGGATACCGACGGGAGCCTTAGGGCCCAGGATCTTTTCGTCATCGAGTCCATCACCACTTTGATTGCGCTCGACATCCTCAACCGGACCACCCTGGTGGAACGGGAGAATGTCCACCAGACCACCTTCCTGGAGCAGCTTTTGAACGAGGACCCGGCCGAACAGGCCAAGGCCATCGAGACGGCCGACCTCTACCGCTTCGATCCCTCCCTGCCCAGCCAGATGATCGTCCTTATCATGGACCAGGATCAGACGGTCCGGATGACGCCCAACAACAGCCGCATGATCAAGAACCTGAATACGGGCCTTCTGAATCTGACCAACCGCCTGAAAAGCGAATACCAGGGTTTTTTCCTGTCCACCCGCCAGACCGACCGGGCTGTCTTCCTCCTGCAGTTTGACAATGAATGCCCGGTGGACGGCCGCCATTCCCTTTGCAAGCGCTTCATCGAGGTTCTGATCAACTGCCTGAAGGAGCGGGGGGCTGACCTCTACACCTTTATCGGGGTGGGGTCCTGCGTGCCCTCCTACCGCCAACTGCCGGCCAGCCTGCACCAGGCCGAGCAGTCGGTCCGCATCCTGCTCTCCCGGGGAGACCGGGGGGAGTCGGTCCTCTTCTATGACGACCTGGGCCTGCTCCGGGTCCTGGGCCATCCGCTCCTGCGCGAGGATGCCCTGGCCTATGCCGAGGAGATCCTGAGCGCCCTGGAGGAACACGATGCCAGCCAGAGAGGGGACCTGATTGAGACCATCCGGGTCTACTTTGAATCGGGCGGCAACCTGAAGCGGGTGTCGGAGGTCCTCTTTACCCACTACAACACAATTATTTACCGGATCAACCGGATCCGGGATGTCTACGGCATTGACCTTCGGGATCCGGAGACGGCTTTCAATTTTCAGCTGGCTTTGAAGATCAAGGAGCTGATCCAATGATGCCCCTGCAGCTGACAGGGACCGAGCTTGCGGCGGACCTCCGCCAGCTCATGCTTGCCCGCCCCCTCTTTTCGGGCCGGGTTCATTCGGTCTTCGACCGGTCGGTCAATGTCCTGACCGGCCAGGACGAACTGGTGACTGTGACCGTGGCACCCAAGGGCGTCATGCCGACCGGCTTTTCCGTGAACCTGGACCACACCGGCCCCCTGGGACTTTCGCCCGGGAGCGAACTGGTCTTTGAACGCCTGTCGGTCCGCCTGCCCGGCGGACGCCGCATCTCATTGAAAGAGGCCCGGGTCCGGCCGGTCTTTGTCGAGCGGGATCAGTTCCGCAACTTTTCGCCCGACCCGGCGGTCCTGGATGACCTGAAGGCGATCCTCCTTGCGGCCGATTCCCCGGGCATTGCGCCCCTGGCCGCCTGGATCCCGGGGGAAGAAGACCTGCCCCGCAATCCCGGCAACCACTACTGTGCCTTTATCGCCAGGGATCTTCGCAACTTCACCCATGCCCTGGTCCGGGGCGAGGAAGAGGGGCTTTCGGCCCTTTCCGCCCGCCTGATCGGCTTCGGCCCGGGACTGACGCCTTCCCTGGACGACTTCCTGTCGGCTGTGGCCCTGGTTCTTTTTGCCCGGGACAGGGGAGAGGCCTTCCTGAAGAATCTGGGGGCCCTGGCCCGCAACAGGACCACTTTGGTCAGCTGCCATATGCTGAAAAATGCAGCCGCCGGCAAGGCCCAGGGCCTCTACCGCAGGCTCCTGGGCAGCCTGACAGAAAAGGATCCGGAGCTTGTCCGGCAGGCGGCCCAAGAGGTGCTGGGCTACGGAG
>DUUZ01000234.1 GCA_012841255.1 Clostridiaceae bacterium | reverse complement strand
GATATCCCGGGGCCCGATCTCCAGACGGACAGGCACGCCCTTCATCTCGTATTCTGAAAATTTCCAGCCCGGCATCCGGTCGCTGTCATCCAGAAGGACACGCAGACCCTGGGCCTTGAGGTCGTCGGCCAGCCTGGCGGCCGCCTCCAGGACCCCTTCCTTGTGCTGGGCAACCGGCACCACCACCACCTGATAGGGAGCGACGGCCGGAGGCAGGATGAGCCCGTCATCGTCGCCGTGAACCATGATGATCCCCCCTATCGAACGGGAGGAGACACCCCAGGAGGTCTGATGGACATGGCGCAGCGTATTGTCCTTGTCGGTGAACTGGATATTGAAGGCCCGGGCAAAACCGTCCCCCAGATAGTGGGTGGTCCCCGCCTGCAAGGCCTTGCCGTCATGCATCATGGCCTCCACCGTGTAGGTGTTGACGGCGCCGGCGAATTTCTCCGATTCGCTCTTCATGCCTCGCAGGACCGGGATGGCCAGTGCGTTCTCGTAGAACTCGGCATAGACATCCAGCATGTCCAGGGTTTCCTTGACCGCCTCTTCCTCGGTGGCGTGGGCCGTATGCCCCTCCTGCCAGAAGAATTCGCGGGTGCGGAGGAAGGGCCGGGTCGTCTTTTCCCAGCGGACCACGGAGACCCACTGGTTGTAGAGCTTGGGCAGATCCCTCCAGCTTTGGATGATCTCGGCGTAATGGTCGCAGAAGAGGGTTTCCGAGGTGGGGCGGACACAAAGGCGCTCGGCCAGCTCCTCATCCCCGCCGTGGGTAACCCAGGCCACCTCCGGCGCAAAGCCCTCGACGTGGTCTTTTTCCTTTTGCAGCATCCCCTCGGGGATGAACATGGGCATCATGACATTCTGGTGGCCCGTCGCCTTGAAACGGCGGTCCAGTTCGGCCGTGATAAGCTCCCAGATGGCGTAGCCGTAGGGCCTCAGGATGATGCAGCCCCGGACGGACGAATAGGAGCACAGCTCGGCCCGCAGGCAGATATCCGTATACCAGCGGGTGAAGTCCTCTTCCCGGGAGGTGATGGCCTGAACCATTTTTTCCTGTTTACTCAAGGTCATAATCTCCTTTATTGACAATTGGCCAAGACGCCTCAGTGCGCCTTGCCACAGCTTTGAATCCCCAGAAGTTCAGCGGTCTGCAGGGCAATGGACAGTTCCTCGTTGGTGGGGATGACGAAGACCTCCACCTCGGAATCCTCGGTGGAAAGGACCAGTTCGCGTCCGCGGATCTGATTCAGTTCTTTGTCGATCCGAAGACCCCGGTAGCTGATCTGTTCGCAGATTTTCTCGCGTACGATCTCATCGTTCTCGCCGACACCGGCCGTGAAGACGATGGTATCAATACCGCCCATGGCGGCAATGTAGGAGCCCACGATCTTGACGGCCTGGTAGCAGAACATGTCTACTGCCAGCTGCGCCCGCTCGTTGCCTGCGGCCGCCGCCGTCTGAATGTCCCTGAAATCCGAGCTGATGCCGGAGATGGCCAGCATGCCGCTCTTCTTGTTCATGATGGTGTCCACCTCAGCCGGCGTTAGCCCTTCAATCTGGCAAAGGAAGGGCACGATGGCCGGGTCGATGCTGCCGGACCGGGTCCCCATCATGATACCTTCCAGTGGAGTCAGTCCCATGGAGGTATCGATACAGCGGCCGCCCCGGATGGCGGCGAAGGAGGAACCGTT
>DUUZ01000233.1 GCA_012841255.1 Clostridiaceae bacterium | reverse complement strand
CCCGCAAGTCTCATGGATCAGATTCCGGTACGCGTGGTGAAGCCTGCCGATGAATTGAACAGCCATCCCTTTGTTTCAGGGGTTCTGGCCTTCCATGCTTCGCAGGCCCTCAAGAGGAGCACGCTGGCCCTTCGCGGCCTGGATCCGCTGCGGGATCCGGAGAATCCTTTCATTCTGACAGCTTCCTTTATCCGGGATGAAGCAAGAAAGCAGAAGGTCTGGGAAGAAGCCCTCGAAAAAGATCCCCAGGCAGTTCCGCCCCTGGACGATGATCTGATCAACTTTGTCCGGATCAAGGACCTGACCCCCTCCAATGAAGGAACCTGGCGGGCTGTACTGCTTGAGAATCTGCCGGGTACCCGCCTGAAGAAGAAGGGCGATGATGTCGCCATCTCCATGGTGACGGTGGAAGAGGATGAAAGGGAGTCCACCCTTTTATTTGTCGATCATACTGCACCGGTCATGGGAACCGATATCACGGTCAGTGCACATAAGCCCTCCCGCCTGCCCTGGCGGCTGGCTTACGAGGTCGCCTGCTCCAACTGCCCCTACAAGAATACCTTTATGCTGGGACGGCACGGGGATGACAGCTTCATGTTCAAGGAGATTCTGGATGAAATCCGGGAAGGCCGGGTGGATCCTCTTATCCTGATTGACCTGGTTCAAAGAGATGACGGCGAGCTGGATTTTTCCAGGGAACTCTACCGCTGCCGCAACTGCGGGAATCTTGAGGTCATGAAAAGACTGCGCCTGATTTCGCCGGACAAAACCCTGTCGGCCAGTTACTTCTGCCCCGAGTGCGGTGAGCGCATGTCCCAGATGCGGCGCGGGCATATCGCCTCGGTCAACTGCCCCGACTGCAGGAATCCCCTGGATCTGGTTTCAGAGAAGCAATGGAGCGGAGTTCCGGATCCGGAGGGAGTGCAGTAATGAAAGAAGAGTATTACCTGGAGCAGCTGGAAGAGGAGCTGGTTGTCGCCCTGGGCTGTACGGAGCCGGTTGCGGTCGCTTATGCGGCGGCACTGGCGAAAAAAGAGGCAGGCCCGCAAGAGATTGAATCCATTCATCTGAAAGCCAGCGTCAATATCTACAAGAACGCCATCGGCGTTTTCATCCCCGGGACCCGGGAAATGGGAGCCGGGATCGCCGCTGCCCTGGGTGCGACGGGCGGCCTCCCCGACCATGGTCTCCAGGTCCTCGAAGGACTGACGGAAGAGGATATTACCCGGGCCCGGGAGCTTTGTGCCAGAGGTGCCGTGACCTCCTCGCCGGCACCGCCTGATACCCCCTCACTTTACATTGATGTCCTGATCAAGACCCGCAATCATTCGGGGCGGGCGGTTGTGGCCTGGAAACATGACCTGGTCATGGAACTGGAACGGGACGGCGAGCTTGTTTTTGTCAATGATATTTCACAGATCCAGGAGATGTCCTCAGCCATTACGCCGGATGATCTCCGTGAGATCTGGGCCTTTGTCAGCACTGTTGATACGGACCGGCTGGACATTATCCGCCAGGCTGTCCTCTTGAACGAACGGATCGCCGAGGAGGGGATGACGACGGGATACGGACTGGAAGTCGGACCGGCCATCGCCTGCTCCCATGGGATCAAGGGCAAGCCCTTCGATAAGAAGTCCGCTTCCATCTCTGATTACTGTGCTGCCCGGACGGCAGCGGCCTCAGACGCCCGCATGGCGGGT
>DUUZ01000232.1 GCA_012841255.1 Clostridiaceae bacterium | reverse complement strand
CCCTCAATTACAGCCTGGAGGTCCGGGACCTAAATTTTGCCTACGACAACCGTTCCATCCTGCAAAAACTCTCCTTCTCGGTCGAAGCGGGTGAAAAGATCCTTTTGAAGGGTGCTTCAGGTTCGGGCAAGACCACACTTCTCAACCTCCTGGCCGGTGTCTACACGGATTACAGCGGTTCCATCACCTATGACGGACAGGAGCTGCGGGATATTGCCCTTCCCTCCCTCAATGAAGGAATCGCTGAAATCTACCAGGATGTTTTTTTGTTCGAGGACAGCCTGCAAAACAACATCACCCTCTTTTCCGACTACCCGCAAAGTGAAATCGACCGGGCGGTCCGGCAGGCCGGCTTGTCCGAACTCATTGAGCAGCTGCCCCAGGGGCTTTCGACCCCGCTTACGGAGAACGGAAAGAACCTGTCCGGCGGGGAACGTCAGCGGATCGCCATCGCCCGGGCCATCATCAAGGGGACCCGCGTCCTCCTGGCCGACGAGGCCACCTCCAGCCTGGATGAGGCCCTGGGCCGCCAGATTGAGGCGACCCTCCTGGACCTGGACGCCACCGTCATCGCCATCTCCCACCGCCGCTATGAAGGCGTCACAGACCGCTATGACAAGGTTCTGGAGATCGAATCCGGCAGCCTGTCCGCCTGGGAGACCCGCGACTATTTCCAGGAGGTGGTCTGATGGCAGGAAAGAAAGAAGAACGAAAACCCCTGCCGCCCGACCTCAGAAAGAGCATCCGGAGAGCCCGGCTCCATCTTCTGCCGGCCTTCTTCCCGGCCATCCTGGGAACCCTGCTCAACATCTATCTGACCATCGGGATCAAGGAGATCATGGACGCCGCCCTGGCAGGCGACCTGTCCTGGGTGAAGGCATTCGCCCTGCCCATGGCCCTGACCCTCCTCCTTTTCATCCCCGTCGATTTGCTTTCCGCCTGGGCCAAGGGCTTCTATCTTCGCCGGGCCAACGAAATCCTGAAGGGCCGTTACATTGACCGGGTATTCGCCAAAAATATAAGCGAGTTCCAGGACCAGAACCTGGCTCTCTACCTGTCCAACATCACCAACGATATGAACTCGGTTGAGCAGCGCTACTTCCTCTCCATCCATGAGATCATGAGGCAGGGCCTGAGCGCACTGGGCGGGATCATCATCCTCTACAGCGTCAGCTGGGCCACAGCCCTTCTGGCCTTCATCCCCGGCATCATCGTCTCCATCTTCGCCGCCCGGTCCGGCCGCGGTCTGGAACGCCATGAAGGGGAACGGTCCGACTTCCTCAAGGATTACACCATCTATATCCGGGAGGTCCTTTCCGCTTTCAGGATCATCCGCAGCAATGCCCTGGAGGGGAGGATCAAGGAGAACTTCCGGGAGCGGAGCACCGCCGTCCAGCAAAAGAAGTTCGAGCTTGACAAGGCCGAATCCCGGGTCTTTGTCCGCAACAACTTCTTCTTCTCCCTTCTGGTTGCCGTCCTGCTGACGGCCGCCATGATGACGGCCCGCTCGGGCTTCATCACAACCGGCGGCGTCATTCTTCTCATCAACGGATACAGCCGGATCATCGGGGCCTTCTTCACGGCCGCCGAACGGCTGCCCCAGATGACCTCGGTGCGGCCGGTTTTCCTGCGCATGGAAGAGGCCCTGGAAAACCGGGAGGAAGCCCTCGAAACAGAAGATTACAAAGGCCTCCATCAAGAACTGCTCTTCGACAAGGTCAGTTTTTCCTACGGTGAGAACAAGGTTCTGGACCAGGCTTCCTTTGAGATCAAGAAAGGAGGCAAGTACCTGATGGCCGGGCCATCCGGTGGCGGCAAGTCAACCGTACTCCGCCTGATCCGCAAGTACTTCAACCCCGATGAAGGCAGGGTCCTGATCGACGGGGCCGACCTCCGCTCGGTCACCCGGACCTCCTACTACGAGGATCTGGCCAATGTGGAACAGCAGGTCTTCCTTTTCGATGACAGCCTCCGAAACAATCTGACGCTTTTCAAATCGTATACCGAGGAAGAGATCATGGCCGCAGTCCGGGGTGCCGGACTCCTCCCCTTCCTGGCAGCCCGGCCGGAAGGTCTGGACTACAAAATTGAAGACAACGGTCAGAATCTGTCCGGCGGCGAACGGGCCCGGATCGCCATTGCCCGGGGACTCATCGCCCGCGCCGGCCTCCTCCTGCTGGACGAAGCCTTTGCCAGCCTGGATGAGGAAGTGGCCCGGGGCATTGAAAAAACCCTGCTGGAACTGGAGGGGGTGACCCTGATCTCGGTCAGCCATGTCATCTTCTCCGATACCGCTCCCCTTTATGACGGGGTCTTCGAGGTCAAGCGCGGTCAGGTCATCCTGGCAGACTACAGCTGACAGCACAAAGAAAAGAGGCTTCCGACCCTTATTCCACTGTCCTCATTTTTTATCCTGCACTGAATGAGGTCCGTTCTTCCATACTCTCCGCATCATAAAGAAGATAATCTGAACTATCTCCCACGGCCTTCAAGCCGGATTCCGGCGATATGGCAAGAAATTCCACCTTCGGTCCTGCGAAATTCGTAAGACCCGCAAAGACTCTTTCTATTGCCTATCCCCGAGATTATCCAGTACAATGATCCTGATCGGCAAAAAGCACACAAGCCGACAGGTGAAAATGGATATATTAACTATTGTGACCCTCCTTGGAGGTTTGGCACTATTCCTCTACGGTATGAACGAGATGAGCGACAGTCTCATGCTGGCCTCCGGTTCACGCCTCAAGGTCATGCTGGAGCGCATGACCTCCAACCCGGTCAAAAGCATCCTCTTGGGTGCCGGAACGACCGCCGTCATCCAGTCCTCATCAGCGACCACAGTCATGGTCGTCGGCCTGGTCAATGCCGGACTCCTGCCCCTCCCCCAGACTGTCGGCCTCATCATGGGGGCCAATATCGGGACGACGGTGACCGCCTGGATACTCTCTCTGGGGGCCCTGGGAACTGCCAGTTCCTATCTCAAGTTCCTTTCTCCCCCCTACTTTGTCCCCGTCATTGCCGTCATCTCCGTCGGGGTCATTCTCTTCGGCAAGAATGAACGGCACCGCAATATCGGCCGCATCCTCATGGGTTTTGCGGTCCTCATGTTCGGAATGCAGGCCATGAGCGATGCGGTCCGCCCCCTGTCCGAGCTTCCCGCCTTCCGCCAGCTCTTCCTGGCCTTCTCCAACCCCATCCTGGGCATGCTGGTCGGCGCCCTCCTGACTGCGGTCATCCAGAGTTCCTCGGCCTCCATCGGTATTTTGCAGGCCTTTGCCATGACCGGGGCAGTCAGCTACGGGGCCGCCATTCCCATCATCATGGGACAGAACATCGGGACCTGTGTCACAGCCCTGGCCAGCAGCATCAACACCTCCAGGAACGCCAGGCGGGCGGCCCTGATCCACCTCTTCTTCAACATCATGGGCACCCTGGTCTTCATGTCAGGTTTCTATCTGATCAATTTCATCCGGCCCTTTTCCTTCCTTGACCACAGCCTGAATCCGGTGGACATTGCCATCATCAATACGGTCTATAAAATCAGTGCCACCGCGCTCTTCCTGCCCTTTCGGGGCTTGCTGGTCAAGTTTGTCATCTGGATCACCCCTTCCAAGGAGGGCGAACAGTTCGACCTTCTGGAAGAAGCAGGGGTCTTCGGCGCCCTGGACGACCGCTTTTTGGAGACACCGGCCTTCGCCGTCAGCCAGAGCCGGCAGCTGGCCTCCCAGATGGCTGAGCTGGTCAAGCGGCAGTTTAATATCTCTCTGGATCTTCTGGACAGCTTTGAAGCACAGAAATACCGGGACAGCAGCCGGATGGAGGACCTGGTCGACCAGTATGAAGACCGTTTGGGCACCTACATGGTCAAGATCAACGCCCAGAACCTCCTGGACCGGGAAAAACGCCTGCTGACCCTCCTCATGCAAAGTCTGAGCGATTTCGAGCGGATCTCCGACCACGCCCTGGGGATCGCCACTTCCGCCCAGGAGATGAGCGATAAAAAAGTCTGTTTCTCAGAAGCCGCCATCCAGGAGCTGGCCATCTACAAGGATGCCGTCAGCCGCCTGCTGGACCTCACTGTCCAGGCTTTCACGGACAATGACCTGGAACTGGCCACTCATGTGGAACCCCTGGAGGAAGTGATCGACTCCCTGACGGACGAACTCCAGGCCCGCCACGTCAAGCGTCTGCAGGCAGGCTACTGTACCCTGGAACTGGGCTTTATCTGGATGGATGTCCTGACCAGCATGGAACGGATCGCCGACCACTGCTCCAACATCGCAGTCAGCATGATCGAGCTCTCACACGACAGCCTAGAACAGCACGCCTTCCTCAATACCTTCCGGACCGAGGAAATGTTCAAGACCATGCACAGTCAGTTCCAGGCAGAATTTGAGCTGCCGGAACTTCCCCTGTCGGATTATGCGGGGCAGATCAGCCTGAATGGCGGTGCGGAAATAACAGAGGTTCAGGCATAAGAGCCGGTTCATCATTTTCTAAACAAGGCCATGGACCGCCTGCCCGCCATCAAAAATGCCGGCCTGATCCTGGTCATGCGGGAGGGGGACATCGCGGAAAGCGGCACTCATGAAAAACTGTTGAAAAAAGACGGATTCTACGCTGAACTCTATACCAGCCAGTTCGAAGCGGCGGCCTGACCAATAAAAGATATGCCCGGCCCCTTTCCAAAAAGGAGCCGGGCATATCTTCTAAAGCCCCAGCAGGGCCGTGGCGGCCACGAAATAGACCATCAGGGCCAGGGCATCGACAATGGTCGTGATCAGGGGACCCGCCATGATGGCCGGATCAATCTTCAGGAGTTTGGCGATGAGGGGCAGGACCCCGCCCACAATCTTGGCGGCCATGACGGTCACCACGATGGTGATGGAAACGGTCAGGGCGATGGGGGTCTCAATTTTCTCAAGCAGGAGCAGACGGACAAAGTTGGTGACGGCTAGGGCCACACCGACCAGGAAACTGACGCTCATTTCCTTCCAGATCACCTTCCACCAGTCCCGGGTCGTGATATCTCCCAGGGCCAGGCCCCGGATGACCAGGGTGGAGGTTTGGCTGCCGGAATTGCCGCCCGTATCCATGAGCATGGGAATGAAGGCACTCAGCACGACGGCCTGGGTCAGGATATTCTCATAGCGGCCCATGATGCGGCCGGTGAAGGTGGCCGAGACCATGAGAATCAAAAGCCAGGGCAGCCGCTGCCAGGCCATGGCAAAGACGCCGGTGGACAGATAGGCCTCTTCTGAGGGCGACATGGCCGCCATCCTCTGAAAGTCCTCGGTGGCTTCCTGCTCCATGATGTCGATGATGTCGTCCACGGTAATGATCCCGGTCAGCCGGTTTTCATTGTCGATGACCGGCAGGGCCAGGTAGCCGTATTTCTTAAAAGAGTGGGCGACATTCTCCTGGTCGTCATGGGTGTTGACCCGGACAATGTCCGGCTCCATGATGTCCCCGATCACCAGATCCTCATCGGAAGTCACCAGGGTCCGCAGGGAGACGATCCCCTCCAGTCTTCTTTCGGCGTCCGTGACGTAACAGGTGTAGATGGTCTCCTTGTTCATGCCGGTCTTTTTAATCCGGTCCAGGGCCTGCCGGACGGTCATGTGTTTCTTGAGGTCGACATACTCGATGGTCATGAGGCTGCCGGCCGAGTCTTCCGGATAATTCAGAAACTGATTGATCAGCTCCCTCTCCTTCTCCCCCGTCACACTCAAGATCTTCTTGACCATGTTGGCCGGCATCTCTTCAATCAGGTCCACCTTGTCGTCAAAGTAGAGTTCATTGACGATATCCTTCAGTTCCTCGCTGGTGACGGAACTGACGATATCCAGCTGCTGCTCGGGTGTAAATCGCGAGAAGACCTCCGCCGCCAGCCGCTTGGGCAGCATGCGGAAGAGGAGCAGGGTCTTGTAGGGGTCACAAGCGGCCAGGATTTCCGTGACATCGGCTTCATTCATTGTGGACAGGGCCTCGTTGGCCCTGACATATTCCTTCTCTTCGATCAGTTCTTCAATTTTTTCGATTTCCATGGTTTCCATACTCCTTCGTGTTCAGGCAGAATGCATAAACAAAATGCAATTCTGCCAAGCTTAAATGACTGCCTGCGGATGAATCACTATCCATTCAATGCATCTCCTTTCCTTCGAAGTATTTGTAATAAGCCCGGGCCAGGATCAGGTCCGCCCGGCCGGGCATAAAAGAGCCGCCATAACGGATACTTGGCGGCCACAGTCAAGGTCTGTTACGGAAATCTCCTCTATTCAATTGGAAACAAACATCGGTCAATGCCCACGTATGTCTTCCTTTCCAAAAAAATACCCTGCAGCCCACAGGGGCCACAGAGCAGTTGCCTTATGTCATCCCGTTTGAGCTTTAACTTTGCGAGGCGGTGAAATTGCATTGGTTGAAGCCTTGATCGACAGCAACTGTTCCGGCCAGCTCAGGGTGTCTCCACCCTTTCGCGGCAGCAATCCGTATCCTCGCAGGAGCCTTACCTACCGAGTATTCAATTCCGATTCCTCATAGAATGTAACCCATCTGAATAGGCCTGTCAAAAGAAGGCTCCCCAAGGCAGGACGGGGATGATTCATTCTTCTTTTCTATGCTAATCTGACTTATGTGGAAGGAGGCCGGGATGAGCATGAAAAGATTGGCCTTTGCAGCCCTGATATTAACCGCTTTATTGCTTCTTTCATCCTGTGCGGGAAAAGAAATGATGAAATATGAAGAGATGCCGGGCGGCCGCCGGGACCGGACCCGGGAGGATGCACCAAAAACGGTCGAATCCAAAGATATCGAACGATTTGAATGTGAATTCACCTATGGCAAGAGGGACCGGGAGGGCTATACCTACTGCAGTTTCAAGCTGGAGAGGACGGAAGATGGAGCCTCCTGCCGGATGACCGGCTACGACGACTTGCATATTGTCTTCGATCTGGACTTTCAACTTCGACGCCAAGCCCTTAAGGAACTTCAGAAAGTTGTTGAAGAACACGATTTAGCCCGTTACAACGGCAGGGACCGCTTCACCAGCGGTCTGCCGGAAATGTTGGGGACCAGCCTCCT
>DUUZ01000231.1 GCA_012841255.1 Clostridiaceae bacterium | reverse complement strand
GCTTCGTGGGCAAAGGCTGAATTCTGTTTTAAAATGGCTTCTTTGCGGCCGGGGGCAAGAGGAATCCGACCTTCGCCGGTCATCTCGTGACTGCAGCGGTCCAGTATGCTGTCGGGCGCTCCCTTGGTCATGGAATGCGGCCGGCCCTCCTGGTAGAGGGTCCCCACTGACATCATCTTGCGCTCGGAATCAAAGGGCAGCTGCCAGGACACGGGATAACTGCGGCGCAAGTTTCCAACACCGATCCCTTTTTTCTCTGCGGCAGTCAGAAGGGCCCCTTCGGTCGGATCTCCGATCATGAGGGGCTGACCCTCCTCGTCCTCAGTCAGGACGGCATCGTTGCAAAGAACCCCGATCTCAAGCATGAGGCGGACCAGGGGATGGATCCGGATCTCCTCTTGTTCTTCCGGCCTGGCTGGCAGGGGCATGACCTCTTCCCCGGCATAGATGCGGGTCACCGTCATCTTGTTTTGTGTCAGGGTTCCCGTCTTATCCGTGCAGATGGTGTCGACACTGCCCAGGGTCTCAACAGCCAGGAGCCGTTTCACGATGGCATTTTCCCGGGCCATCCGGTTCATGCCCAGGGCCAGGAGGATGGTGACGACGGCCGGCAGGCCTTCAGGGATGGCGGCCACAGCCAGGCTGATAGCCGTCATGAAGAGGGCCAAAGGTTCCCCGCCCTGCAAAAGGCCGACCCCGAAAATAACGGCACTGATCAGGATGCAGAATATTCCCAGGAGTTTGCCCAGCTTATTCAGATTGACCTGCAGCGGGGTCATCTCCGTATCGATCATCTGCAGGCGGGAAGCGATCTTGCCGATCTCGGTCGAGGCTGCTGTTGCCGTCACAAAACCGGTCCCGCGGCCATAGGTGATCTCCATGCCGCTGTAGACCATGTTGCTCCGGTCTCCCAAAGCCGCGGGTTCATGGAATAGGGCGCCCGCATCTTTTTCGACCGGGGTGGACTCGCCGGTCAGGGCTGATTCATTGGCCCGGAGATTGGAACTCTCAATCAGGCGGATATCGGCCGGGGCCACATCCCCTGCAGCCAGCTCCACCAGGTCGCCCGGGACCAGTTCCGCCGCGGGAACCTCCAGGGTCTTGCCGTCCCGGATGACCCGGGCATAAAGGGCCGACATCTCTTTCAGGGCCGCCAGGGCCTGTTCGGCCCGGCTTTCCTGGATCAGGCCCAGGATGGCATTGATCAGGACCACGGCCATGATGATGACAGCGTCAACCCGTTCGCCCAAAAAGGCGGAGATGGCAGCGGCCACAATCAGGATGATGATCAAAAAGTCTTTAAATTGGGCCAGGAGCTTGAGAATAAAGGGAGTTTTCTTCTCCTCTTCCAGCTCATTGCGGCCAACGAACTGAAGACGTTCGGCAGCCAGCGGACTGTCCAGTCCCTGCAGGGGATCAGAGAGGAGCTGCTCCCCGATACTTGCTGCCGAGAGCATACTGGCCTTTTCACTTCCGATCTGGAGACTATCCGGGGCCGTCTGGGCCGTCTGGGCTTCTTTGTCAGTTTTCATCCGTTTGATCTTCCTGGTCATCTTCCAGAACCTCCAGGCGTATCCTGGAGATTCTTCTGTCGTCCATTTCAAGGACGGTAAATTTCAAATTCTCGTATTGCACCGACGGCCGCTCAAAGGGCTTGGGGATATAGCCCAGCAAGGAGAGAACAAAGCCTGCAATGGTGTCATAGTCGTCATCATCTTCCAGGGCATCCAGCTCGGGGACATAGCGGCCGGCCTCGGCCGGTGTCAGAAGGCCGCTGAAGACGTAGGAACCGTCT
>DUUZ01000230.1 GCA_012841255.1 Clostridiaceae bacterium | reverse complement strand
GTATAACTATTATGTTATTGGAATAATTCTAATAACAAAAAGCCTGTCCCCCTCTATGGCCGGGACACCTTATCAAGAAAGGAATCAGCAAGATGGCAATTATCGGAAAACCTGCTCCTCTGTTTGAAGCAGCCGCCTATCATCAAGGCGAATTCAAGACCATCAAACTGGAGGACTATAAAGATCAATGGGTGATGCTTTGCTTCTATCCCGGCGACTTTACCTTTGTCTGAGGGACAGAGGTGTCTGCAGTTGCAGCAAGGCATGAAGAATTTGAAGCTCTGGGCGTTCAGGTCCTGTCGATCTCAGTCGACAGTGAGTTCGTCCACAAGATCTGGAACGACATCGAGTTGTCCAAAATCGCAGGCAAGGACGTCCCCTTCCCCATGCTGTCCGACTCATCGGGCGCCATCGGCGAACTGTACGGCGTCTATGACAGGGAAGCAGGCGTCAACGTCAGAGGCCGTTTCCTGATCGATCCCGACGGCGTCATTCAGGCCATGGAAGTCCTGACTCCGCCCGTCGGACGCAATGTCTCGGAAGCGCTGCGCCAGATCAAGGCCTACCAGCTGGTCAGAAGGACAGGCGGCAAGGAAGTCACACCGTCCGGCTGGCAGGAAGGCGGGAAAACACTGAAACCAGGGATTGACTTGGTTGGCAAAATTGCGGATCATTGGACCGTCGCTGATTCCTATTAATCGAGAAAAGAGATCACGGTGAAAGATCAAACGGTAGAATTGCTGAAAGAATACGGGATCAATCCCACCAGCCAGAGGGTCCGGATATACGACTATCTGGCCTCCGGACAGGGACATCCCACGGTGGACGAGATTTATGCTGTTTTGCAAAGGGACGGCCATCTCTTTTCGCGCGCCACCGTTTACAACACTGTCAATCTCTTTCTTGAAAAAGGTCTGATCCACAACGTCAAAGTCGAAGCCAATGAAACGCGCTACGACATCACTTCCGCTTTCCATGCCCATTTCAAGTGCACCTCATGCGGTGCTCTCTTCGATATTGAGATGGAGGAACCCCTGATGGCAGATACCGCGGGCTTCCGCGTCGATCGTACGAGTCTTGTGTTTTCCGGACAATGCCCTGTCTGCCAGGCAAAGGCTGCGGAAGTTTAATACGTATAGTAAATGCAATCGCAGGAACCCGGCGGCCTCGGCTGCCGGGTTTTTTATCGGTCGGAAAGGGCCTGGGCCAGTGATATGCGGCCGTCTTTTCTGACCTTTCTGACCCTGTTCTTCTTCAAATATTCCAGGACATTATCCTGAGCAGAAGTAGTCACCACCCGGACCCGGCCTGTGTGTTCCAGCTCCTTGTGGCTGAGACCGAAGGGTTCCTCGATGATCCCGAAATGGTATTCCTGCATGGCAATCCGGTAGTCAAGTGCGGGGTCCAGGGGTTTGCCTTTCATGGTGATGGAGCGGATCATCCCCTCTTCATCCACAGTCACCCGAAGATCCGCATTCCACTGGTAAAATTCCCGGGATCCCTCCCGGTAGAGACTGTACATCAGATGCGCCAGCATGGCGGCCAGCCGTTCTCCTTTGACCGTAAAACTGATCATGGCTTCGTCGTAGGGGTAGATCTCCATCAGTTCATAGCGGGTGACCAGGCGGGGCAGCGAGGGCTTGCGGATGGAACCCGAGGCGACAAAGACGATATCGACACCCAGCTGTTCGTGGAGGATGTCGGAAAAAAGATTCCCCAGTTCTGTCTCCCGAAAGCGGCTTTCATGCTCCAGCTCCCGGGGCAGGCGGCAGATGACGGTATTGTACTTGCCGTCCACTTCCTCCTTGTACTGGGTGAGAAGTTCATCCATGACCGGATCCCGGGGGCAGTGGGAATCGTCGATGGGAACGGCCTGCCATTCAAAGTCATGGACGGAGTTGGTGTCCATGTCGATCATAAGGTCAAAGCGGCCGATAAACTCGGTCCCCGACCCCACCTGGGCGATCAGGATATCCTCCACACGCTCCGGCTCTTCCATCAAGGTGTGGCTGTGGCCCCCGATGATGAGGTCGACCCCGATCTCGGGGGGCAGAAGTTTTGCCAGCCGGCGGTCCTCCTCGATGCCGATATGGGTCAAAAGCACCGTCAGATCGATGTCCACGTCCTTGTAGCTGTTGCAGATGTACTCGACCTCCTCGGCCGCATCCTCAATACTGATAAAAGTGCCGATCAGGGGCTC
>DUUZ01000229.1 GCA_012841255.1 Clostridiaceae bacterium | reverse complement strand
TTTTTATCCGGATGAAGATCTGTTCAGACAGTCGGGTTTTTCAGGACAACGATGCAGTCCTGACAGGCTCCGGTATCAAACCAGCTTTCTCCCGGGAAGAGGATATCCTCGAAAAGTGAGAGGAAGGGATCGGCGCCGGACGTGACCTCCCAGCCTGCTTCCCCCTCCTTGTAGTGCATGGGAACGGTAATGGCCGGGCGGGTATCCATGACAATGCGGGCGGCCTCTGCGGCGTCAATGGTGTAGTAGCCTCCGATGGGGATCAGCATGACATCCAGGCCCTTCAGGCGCTCGGTCTGCTCCTCGTCCAGGGGATGACCCAGATCGCCCAGATGGGCAATTCTCTTGCCCTGGACCGTGACGATATGGATTTTGTTGGGGCCCCGGAGTTTTCCCTGCTCCTTGTCGTGGAAGCTTTCAATGATTTCAACTTCCGCCTCCGGCTCTTTTCCGGACAGACGGACCCGGCCAAAAGCATTATGATCATCGTGATCATGGGAGGCCAGGACCAGATCTGCCTCAAGGTCCAGATCCTTGTAACCGGGTACCTTCAGATAGGGATCAATGACGATTGAAATGTCTTCCGAACGGATTTCAAAACAGGAATGGCCGTGCCAGAGAATACGTACTGTTTTATCTGCGGGATTAGGGTACATGGCGGGCTCCTTTCTATCCTGATTTCATTAAACAGGCCGCCGCCGGGGGCGTCAAGCGGGGTATACTGGGACACAAGGATAATGAATATGGATGACAATCAGCTCAAAACCCTGCACCAGGAGGTTTCCTCCCGTCTTTCCTCCGTCGATTTTGACAGGATCTGGCCGGACTTTGCCTTCTTCCCCTTTGCCCTCTACACGTCTGACCGCATGTACTTTGAAGATTTAAGTTCCCCCAGGCCGGAGACCTTCATGGGCAATACTTCAATTGACTATGAGGGGCGGCGGATCGCCATCTGGAATGTGGACTATTCTCCCTTGTCCGGCGCAGATGACCTGGACCGGCTGACAGCCGGGATCGTCCATGAAATGTTCCATGCCTTCCAGCATGCACGGGGAGAAGAGCGCTTTCCCAATGACCTGCGCCTGCTCCTTTATCCGGACGATCCTCTGCTTGTGGCCTGGACTCTCCGGGAAGGCCGGTTTCTGGCCCGGGAAAGTCCGGATCTGTCCGCACTCCTGGGACAGATCTCCGGAGTCAGAAATGAGAGGAGCAGGATTGGTGGGGCCGCCCTCGGGGATGAATTCCTGGCCGAGACAGCCGAAGGCCTGGCAGAATACGCCGGCTGGAAAGCTCTTGCCCAGTTCCGTCCTTCGGAGGCCCAAAAAAGTCTTGCCCGCTATCGGCGGATCCTGGACCAGGGGCTCCACCTCTTCGATGCACGGAGGCGGAGCTATTACGCAGGCACTCTACTGGCTCTCCTTGCAGAAGAAGCGGGGCTGCCGCTTTTCCACGATCTTTCCTCCTCAAAACCGCTATGGGAACTGCTGAATATCCCCCCCTCATCCCCGGCCCCCCTGTCCGCTGACGAAGAGGAATCCGCCCGCATCCTCCAGGCCAAGGAAGGGAAACGAAGAGCAGATCTTCTGGCCTCCTTCCGCTCCCGTTTCCCCGATGAGCGTATCGCAGATACCCGGATCATCGGCTATGACCCCATGAATCTGACCCGGGTGGGTGACTGGCTCATCTCCAGCCATTTTCTGCTCCTCGAAGATGACCCGGAGCAAGCGCTTTTGGGGGATCGGCTCCTGCGCATGAAAAAAGGTGATCCCCGGCAGGTCGAAGCGGTATATTACAGTTCTGACTGATCTATTTGCTACAATGCTTGAGAGATACGCCAAGGTTATTTCATGACCTTTATTTTTTAAATCAGATCGGAGGGCAAGACCCGGATGAAAGATCAACTTGATGCAATCAGGCAGGAAGGACTTCATGCTCTGCGGGAAGCGGCATCCCCTGAGAATCTGGAGGAGCTCCGCCATAAATACCTGGGCAAGAAGGGACAGCTGACCAGTCTGCTGAAAGGGCTGGGCCAGCTGTCGCCGGAAGACCGCAAGCGGATGGGGCAGATGGCCAACGAGGTGAAGGAGATCTTCGCCAGGGCCCTGGATGAAAAGAAAATAGAACTCCTGGACCGGGCCTCCATCCTGCCAAAGGCGCCCGACCTGACCCTGCCCGGCCTGGGGCTTCCCACAGGGGGCCTCCACCCCATCACCCAGATGTGCTATGACCTGAATGATTCCTTCCGGTCTTTGAACTTCGAGATCTTCAGTGAAGACGAGATCACCAGTGAACTCTATGCCTTTGACTATCTGAATTTCCCGCCTGACCACCCCGCCCGGGATTCCATGGACACCTACTGGATTTCGGGAACCCAGGATAAGACCGGGCCGGACCGGCTTTGCCTGCGGCCCCATCTGACCGGGGGCAGCGTCCTTTTCCTGCAAAAATACGGGGCACCTGCCCGTTTCGTCTATCCCGGCAGGGTCTTCCGCAACGAGGCAACCGACGCCCGGCACGAACGCGCCTTCTTCCAGTACGAGGCCCTGATCGTCGACCGCGATTATTCCTTTTCGTCCGGCCTGATCCTGGTCCAGACCATC
>DUUZ01000228.1 GCA_012841255.1 Clostridiaceae bacterium | reverse complement strand
TTTGGCAAGACGCCCTGACGCCCTCCTATTTCCGCCGCCTCTACTTCAAAGCCGCAGAAGACCAGGGACTTGCCTGGTATAGCGGCGGCCCCATGGCCGGAGGCATCGGGGAGAGAGTCCTGCTCCGTTCAGCGGAGACCTTGAGAACCCTGGAGTACTTCAACCGGGAGGATTCCTTTTTGCCCGGATGGCTGGAATGGTCTTTTCCTCAAAGGGATGCCCTGTCTCTCATCTTGCAGGCGAACGGCCGGGACTACCCCGCCCGGGGCCTGATCGACCGGATCGACGTGAATCCCCAGGGCCGCCTCCGCCTCTACGATTACAAGCGGACCGGCAAGGTCTTTTCCTGGCTGGATCTTCTGGACGGGACGGATATCCAGCTGCCCTTCTACAAGAAGGCCTTTGAAAGTGCCTATCCGGACCGGACCGTGGACAGCATGCTCTTTGCCTTTGCCAAAACCGACTCTTCCTTGGACCTTGGGCTTTTTTCAATGCCGGAAAAAGACCGGACCCCGGATATCCGGGCCCTGGAAAAGCAAGAGGAAGCCTGGCAGGAGGGAGCCGGCGCCAAGGCGGCGGACTATGCCATGGCCCGGGCGGTTGAAAGCCTTCAGGCCATTCACAGAGGCCGTTTCCCCGCCCGTCCCGCCATCCGGGAGAAGGGAGCCGGCAAACCCTGTGCCTACTGCTCCTGGCGGGCGGCCTGCGGCTATGACGGAAGACTTCAAAGAAGCCGCCCCCTTCCCTCGGGATCGGGGGAAGAGAAGGCGGCCCGTGAATCCATTCTGGAAGCGGAAAGCTAGCGGAGCCAGTCTTTCTCCTTCAAGGCGGCGATGTAATCGGCGTTGATTGTCCCCCACTCCTGTTCGGACAGAAGATCCCTGTAATAGTCCGAGTCAATGATGACCCGGGCCGTGTCATAGCGCAGCTTGACCTCCCGGTTGATCCGCTCGATATAGGCAGCCTCATCGTCCAGAGTCTGCCCCTCGTGGAGGGTGAAGTTGCCGGTTTTGGCATCATAGCGGCCGACCTCGGTGATCCAGCTTCTTCCCAGGAAGATGGCCAGGGCCTCGGAGTCCGAGAAGATATCCCGGCCCGAGAAGAATCTGGAGTCGTAGGGGACCCCCATATAATTGTAGATGGTGGGCAGGAGATCCAGGCTGGTACAGTACTTGTCCACCGTCTCCGGCTCAATCCCGTCATAGTAGAACAGGGCCTTGCTCTCGTAGATATCGAAGATCTTGTCCAGTTTCTTGCCGGCCAGGGCCTCATAGCTGGCATGATCCTCCATGGCATAGGGGTAATGGTCGGGGTTGATAACGATCAGGGTCCGGTCGGCAATTCCCGCCTCCCGAAGCTGGGTCAGCAGGCTTTCCATGGCCAGTTCCAGCTCATAGTTGGCGGCCAGGTAGGCGATGGTTTCATTGGGCAGATCCAGGAGGGAATAGTGGTCCCAGTGGCGAGAGGACATGGCATTGCCCATCCGGCTCCAGTTGGCGTGGCCGCTGACGGTCAGGTAGTAGACATGGAAGGGTTCCTGGTCCACAAACTCGAAGGCCGTCTTCTCGACCATCTCAAGGTCGGACTCGGGCCAGGTCCGCTGGACCTCCAGACCCATTCCCAGGCCCCGGTAGTCGTAGCCCAGATTGGGGTGGGACAGGTCCCTGGAATAGTAATTCCAGGTGTGATTATGCCAGGCATAGGTAGTATAGCCCAAACGGCGGAAAAGATTGCCCGGTGCCATGGCCATATCGTTTTTATGGGCCTCTTTAAGCGTCCAGACCCCCTGCTTGGGGATCATGCCGCAAAGGCCGGCGTATTCGCCGTCCAGGGTGGACACGGTCCAGACCGGGACGTAATAATTTTCAAACTTGATGCCCTCGTTGTACATATGCCAGAGGGTGGGGGTCAATTCCTCGTCGATACAGAAACCGGACCAGCTTTCCGCCGTGACGAAGATCAGGTTGAAGCCTTCCCCCCGGCCCGTATGGTCATTGGTGTAGCTGGGCATGGTCCGGGAAAAGACCAGATCCAGGTAGGAGACCAGTTCCTCGCGGCTCTTGCCCGTCAAACTGGGCGCTGCATCCGTGTCCAGGCCTTCCAGCCGTGCCTCATAGTCGATGGGCAGGATATTGGGATAAAGAGGTTTGGGTTCCTCAATGTCGGGGTCGTCCGTCACTCCCGGTTCAGAAGGATCGGGAAGGGTCGGATCAATCACGGGGGGCGGGTCGACGGGATCCGGGATCAGGTCACCCGGGATGAGTGCGCTTCTGGGATAGATCAG